>CAZANJ010000268.1:0-4846 GCA_964486415.1 uncultured Anaerolineales bacterium | reverse complement strand
AATCCGAGCCGAGCACGGCTGACGCCACGCGAAATCCCAAAGAGCCGGTTAAGGGTTAAGGTTTAAGGATTATGGGCGATTCCCATCACAGGAAGCCCAAAATCGATGAGGGGAAGACGAGGAGCGGTCGCGATTCGCTCGTGGCCGCCCTCGTCCTCCCGGCAGTTCTCGTCGTGGGGCTTTTGTTTCTGCTGATCAGCTTCCGCAGCGATATTGAGGAAGCGATGTCGAATTTAGCCACTTTACTCCCTGTGGGATATGCTTTCGCCGCCGGTATGGTCGCCAGCGTAAATCCCTGCGGCGCCTTGATGCTTCCCTCCTACATCTTCTTCCAACTGGGCTCAGAGGAGACAGAGGAGAAGCGCTCAACGGTCGAGCAGGTATTCAAGGGCTTGCGCATAGCTATGGCAACCACGGCTGGCTTCGGCGTGATCTTCGCCGCGGCCGGGATGATCGTGACGGCGGGCGGGCGCTGGCTGACCAAGGTTTTTCCCTACGCCGGGCTCATAATCGGCTTGGCCATGATCGGGCTGGGGATTTGGCTCCTCCTGACGCACAGGAGCCTGGGCATCCTGGCTGCCAGCCGAGTGGCGGTCAATCCGGAGCGCTCGCTGTGGAATATGTTCCTGTTCGGCATGGCCTATGCCATCAGCTCACTGAGCTGCACGCTGCCGATTTTCCTCGTAGTCGTCGGGAGCGCCCTGGGGAGCGGGGACTGGCGCTCATCCTTCGCACAGTTTATGGGGTACGCGCTGGGAATGGGAGCGGTCATCACCATCATCACCATCGGTACACTGCTCTTCCGACAGGCGTTGGAGAATTGGCTGCGCAAGTTGGTTCCGCACGTTCATCGACTGAGCGCTTTGTTCTTGATCGGAGCTGGCGCTTATTTGGTCTATTACTGGGTATCCCAAGGGAAACTTTTCTGACAATGAAGTCCAAACGAGCTGTGACAGCCCTCATCACCGGCGCATCGCAGGGCATTGGCTATGAACTGAGCCATCTGTTCGCCCGTGATGGCTACAACCTGCTCATCAGCGCGCGACGCGAGGAGAAGCTATGCCAGGTGGCCCACGAACTGGAGGAAGCCTACGGAGTCCAGGTCAGAGTCATCCCCAAGGATCTGGCCGATCCGGTAGCAGCGCGTGAGCTTTTCGACGCAGTCCAAGAACAATCGCCACCCATAGACGCATTGGTCAACAACGCTGGCTTTGGGCTGTACGGGCCTTTCGCGGAGACCGACATCGCCGTCGAGCTGGCGATGATACAGGTCAACATAACCGCGCTCACACACCTGACCAAACTATTCCTCCCTGATATGCTAAAGCGCGGCGCAGGGAAAATAATGAACGTCGCATCGGTCGCCGCTTTCCAGCCTGGCCCCTTCATGGCGATCTATTATGCCTCGAAAGCCTACGTACTCTCCTTCTCCGAGGCCATCGCCAGCGAACTGCGCGGTTCGGGCGTGACCGTGACCGCGTTCTGTCCAGGGCCAACGGCGACCGGGTTCCAGGAACGAGCACGCCTGGACGCCTCCCGCTGGATGCGGATAATGAGGACGATGGATGCAAAAACCGTAGCCCGGATCGGTTATCGTGGTATGATGCGAGGAAAAACAGTGGTCATACCCGGAATAGAAAACAAACTGATCGCCTTTTTCGGACGTTTCGTCCCCAGAAACATACTGACCGGCATCGTCAAGAGAATGCAATCCCACAGAAGCACTCATTCCACAAAATAGACCTGAAAAACAATCATCTCCAAGCCTTTGTCACATACACCCCTATGTCAGCAAAAAAGCAAGACGCAAAACAGCTTCCCTCATCAAGTAATCCCATTCCTTCGGCGCTTTTCTCCAACTGGCGCGGTTATCCTCTCTATATCATTATCATTTACCTACGCGGCCAGCTTACGCTCACGCTGCCCACCTTTCTGGGGACGATGATTTTCATCCAGATCATCACCCGTGTAATCTGGTATGATCTGATAGGCGTGGTCTCCATCGTAGTGGCTTTCGTGATGATCATAGCCTATCTCTTCTACCATCACTACTCCCCCAACATCCGCAAATTTCTGGCCGTCATGATCGCCGGCGAATCCCCGGACGAAGAAACTGCGAACAGAGCCTGGATGGAAGCGATCAATTTCCCCATGCTGGTGGTGAGCCGCACGATGGCGACGGCGGTCCTCATCTACACCGCCCAAGCGCTTTACTTCGTCCTGTTCACGGAGTTCGGTCTGGAGCTTGTGCTGCAAGGATGGGTCGTCACGCTTACCTCGGGGGTGGCCATCGCCCTGGTCTTCTTCCTGTTCTATCTGGAGCGGAAAATGTACCCTGTATCAAGCCTGGCGCTGGCCGCCGGTGCCGAGGCCAACCTCGACGATCCACACATCAGGCGGTTTCGGCTGCGCGTCAAATTACTGGTGATGATCCTGCCCATCATAATCGTGCCTCTGGTGACGCTGGGCCTCTTCAGCTACAGCCAGAACGTGCGACAGGGAGGCGATCTGACCGCAAGCTTGCTCCTCACCATAGCCGTCATGTTGTTCGCCAGCACTGTGGCGGTGACTTTGGCGCTGCTGCTCGTGCGCAGCGTCCTGAGACCGGTGCAAGAAATGGAGCGAGTGATGGACGCCGTGGCGGAAGGTGACCTGTCAGCCCGCGTGCAACCTTGCACCAGCGATGAGTTGACGGATCTGGGATTGCGCTTCAACGATATGACCTCGGAACTGGCGGAACAGGAAAAGATCAAGACCGCCTTCGGGCGTTACGTGAGCGCCTCCGTGCGCGATGGCATCCTCAACGGCGAGATTCAGCTGGGCGGCGAACGGCGCGAGGTCACCATCCTCTTCAGCGACATCCGGGATTTCACCACCTGGTGCGAGCGCACTCCACCTGAAAATGTCATCCAGACCCTCAACGCCTATTATGAGTATCTGATCCAGGTCCTCATCAAGCACGGCGGCACCGTCACCCGCTACACCGGCGATGGCGTGTTGGTGCTCTTCGGCGCGCCGCTGGATGATCAGGAGCATGCTCATCACGCGGTCAGGGCTGCGTTGGAAGCTCAGGATGTGCTGGAACGCTTCAACGCCATCCGCCGCTCCGTGGGCGCCTTCGAGCTCCACACCGGCTTCGGCATCCACACCGGCGTGGCCGTCGTCGGCAGCATCGGCTCCGAGGCTCGCGCCGAGTACACGCCCATCGGCGATCCGGCCAACGTCGCCAGCCGCATCGAAGGCTTGAACAAAACCCTGAACACGTCCATCCTCATATCCCGCGCCACCTACGAGCGCGTCTCAGAACACATCACTATCGGCAAAGTGGCCGATACGCCGGTCAAAGGGCGTACCGAACCGGTGCAAGTATACGAAGTGCTGAGCGGCAGATGAGGAAATTTACGCCCAGATTGGTTCAATCTCAGAGATTGAACCAATCTAACGCAAGTGAGGAGCTTTATGCCCCAACCGGCATGGATTACCACGATAGATGAAGAAGAAGCCAGCGATGAAGTAGCCGCAGCTTATGAGAAATGCGCCGATCCGGCCACCGGCCGTGCGGCGCACATCATGAAAATTCACAGCCTCAGTCCACGCTCAATGCTGGCCCATCGGAAACTCTACCGCACGCTGATGTTCGGCCCGTCGCCGCTCAAGCGCTACCAGCGCGAGATGATCGGCACCGTGGTCTCGGCGCTGAGTGGTTGCCATTATTGAGTGACCCATCACGGAGAGTCTCTCCGTCGACTGACTAAAAACGATGACTTGGTGGCTCAACTCAAGGAAGACTATGCGCAAACCGATTTGGACATCGCTGATCGCACCATGCTCGATTACGTCGCCAAGTTAACACAAAGGCCAGCGACCATCACCGAGGGTGACATCAAGGCGCTACGGGAAGCAGGCTTCGACGATCACGCCATCCTGGACATCGCCCAGATCACGGCCTACTTCGCCTTCGTCACCCGCCTAGCCGATGGGTTGGGCGTGACGCTCGAAAATTATTGGGAATACACGAAAGAGAATGAGGGATAAGCATAAGGGATAAGCAATATCCATATCCAATAAGCAGTGCGGGCTCCAAGCCCGCAGCAATCCGGCGGCTTAGGAGCAGCCTCTGCTTCATTGCTCAGAAAATTAAAAGGTAACAGAAATACAAATGGACATCGCAAAACTAAAACAGCGGGCCGCCAAGCGGGCGGTGGAATTTGTGGAATCTGGCATGGTTCTGGGACTGGGGCATGGCAGCACGACGATTTTCGCCCTGCGGCGCATCGCTCGATTGCTACACGAGGGAAAGCTGGAGAACATCGTCGGGATTCCCACTTCGACACAAGTCGAGAGGGACGCGCTAGAACTGGGCATCCCGCTGACCACGCTGGAGGAGCATCCCGGCATCGACTTGACTATCGACGGGGCCGATGAAGTGGCTGAGAACTTCGAAACGTCGCTGAACCTGATCAAGGGCGGCGGCGGGGCGCTGCTGCGGGAAAAGATCGTCGCGCAGGCCAGCCGACGCGAGATCATCGTAGTGGACGAGACCAAGCTCTCGCCCACCCTGGGCACCCAATGGACGGTGCCGGTGGAGGTGATCGCCTTCGGATGGCGCACCCAGGCGACTTATCTGGAATCTCTGGGGGCGAAAGTTTCGCTGCGTCGCACCGACGAAGGCTCACCCTTCCGCACCGACGAGGGGAACTTGATCCTGGATTGCGAATTCGGCCCGATCCCAAAACCGGCGCCGCTATCGAGGCAGCTCAACCAACGCGCGGGAATCGTGGAACACGGGCTCTTCTTGGGCCTGGTGACCGATGTGATCATAGGAATGGGGAATGGAGAGTTGAGA
>CAZANJ010000267.1:0-4849 GCA_964486415.1 uncultured Anaerolineales bacterium | reverse complement strand
AGAATTTAAAGTATCCCATTTCGCTCGACCTGGATCGTCAGATCCAGGTCCAAAGTAGGCAAAACAGGTCAAATTAACCGTTCAGCCGCTGGATCTGACGATCCAGCTAGAGCAAGTGGGACAATTATTTCTCTGAAACTCCCTTATTGAGAAGGTGCCATAAGAGCGAAACGGGACAGTTAGTAACTGTCCCGTTTCTTCTTCCCCTTCTCCAGCGGTTTCATTACCGCCCCACAGTAATCAACCCCTCCATCCCTTCGAACGTCTTCTCTCCGATCCCCGGCACATCCTGAATCTCCTCGACATTACCGAATGATCCGTTTGCCTCGCGGTACTCCACGATCTTCTCCGCCGTCACCGGCCCCACGCCCGGCAGAGACTCCAACTCCACCGCAGTGGCAGTGTTGATGTTAACCGGCGCTCCTTCCGCCTCTTCCTCCGAGGTGCCGCCGGAGACCACCGGTGGCGGGCTGGCCTCGCCCTCGCGCGGCACGTGCACCTGCTGCTGATCCTTCAACTCCAGCGCCAGATTGACGCCCTCCAGATCGGCGTCAGAAGCTGGCCCACCGGCCGCGTCGATGGCATCCTGCACAATGCTGCCCAGTTCCAACTCGTAAACCGCTGGATCATTCACCGCACCGCTGACGTAGACGCGGATGGGGGATGGAGTGGGAGTGGGAACCCACGTCGAGGTGGGGAGAGGCGTGGAGATCACGATGGACTTGCTTGCCTTCTGTGGACGCGGCGTAAAATAACCAACCACGCCACCGACGATCAAGCCCAGTACCGTGCCGAGGATCACATACGCCCGCCACCGAGCTTCCATCCCTACTCCTTACCCAGAACCTCCAACAGCAACCGCACGCCGTTCTCCACATCTGTTTCATCCACCATCTCCGATGGGGAGTGGACGTAGCGGCAGGGAATGGAGAGACAGCCCGCGGGCACGCCAGCGCGCGTCAACTGCATCACCGCCGCATCGGTGCTGCCACGCTCCATGACCTCCAGTTGATAAGGGATTCCCGCTTCTTTCGCCCGCTCCACCATCAGCTTGCGCACATGGGGATGAGCGATCATTCCGCGATCCTTCACTTTCACCGCCGGCCCCGCGCCGAGCTTCACCGCCATCGGATGGGCCTCCGGCGTGTCCCCGGTGCCGGTCACGTCCACCGCGATGGCCATATCCGGGTCGATGCCAAAGGCCGATGTGCGCGCTCCACGCAGCCCCACTTCCTCCTGGACGCTGAATACGAAGTAAAGGTCATACGGCGAATCCTCCAGGCGGCGCAGCGTCTCTATCAGCACCGCACAGCCGATGCGGTCATCCATCGCCTTGGCGATCAAGCGCTGGCCCTGCGTGGCGAAGGGGCGCACGAAGACCGCTTGATCGCCCACTGTGACAGGCCAATCATCCTGGCTCGTGGCGCCCACGTCGAGGTGCAACTGCTCAAACTTGGGGATCTTGTTGGCGTCATCCCGCTTCTGCTCGACGTGGATCACTCCCAGCGTGCCATCGGCGAATACTACCCGCGATCCAACGCAGGTGAGCGCTCGCACCCCGCCGATGCGTGTGATGCGCCCGAAGCCATCCTCATCGATGTAGGAGACCATCACGCCGATCTCGTCCATATGGGCGGCCAGCATGACGCGCTGCCCCTCGCCCCGCTTGTGGGCGATCAAGCTCCCCATCGCATCCACCCGCACTTCGTCGACCAGGGGCTCGACCTCGGCGCGGATGACCTCTCTAATTTGCTCCTCGGCCCCCGAAGGGCCGTAAGTCTCCGTTAATTTCCTAATCAGTTTTTTCATTATTTCCTCTCCAAGTGCTCTCGCGTGAGGCGCGATAGAGATTCGCGCATCAGGCGCACTGTATTTTGAAAATCATCCAGTCTCAA
The DNA here is from genome assembly GCA_964486415.1 of uncultured Anaerolineales bacterium. Taxonomy (GTDB): domain Bacteria; phylum Chloroflexota; class Anaerolineae; order B4-G1; family B4-G1; genus CAZANJ01. Next base: position 2,954 of record CAZANJ010000267.1, on the reverse strand, counting down.
GAGGGCCACCGGGCTGTGAATGTAGCGGCTGGGCACCGCCACTGTCGCCGAGGGCGTCCCTTCTCGAATCAAGTGAATGGCTCCCGCGTCGGTGCCGCCGATGCCCGGCTGCTTGAACTGATAGGGAATATCCAGCTCATCCCCAGTGTCGGTCAGCAGGCGCAGCAACCGGCGGTCGGCGATGAAGGAGTGATCCATCAACGTGATCGCCGGGCCTTTGCCCAACTCCGTGGTAGGGCTAACGTCCTTCTCCTTGGGTATGTCGTCGGCGATGGTGCCCTCCAGCGCGAAAGCGCAGTCCGGCTCGATAGCGTAGGCCGCTGTCTGGGCACCGCGCAACCCGACCTCCTCCTGCACGGTGAAGACGGTGTGCAGATCGAACTCGAAAGAATCGCCGCGCAGAAGTTCCACCAGCACCGCGCAGCCAGCGCGATCATCGAAGGCCTTCCCGCTGACGGTGGGACCGAACTCGCGGAACTGTGTGGCGAACGTGGCATAGGTGCCCAAGGGAGCCAGCTTCTGAGCCTCGCTCTTGCCCTTCGCGCCGATATCCACAACCAGGTTCTTGGTCTCGGTGACTTTATCCATCTCATTGTTTTCAGTCAAGTGGATGGGCTTGATGCCGATGACGCCCGAGATCCGCTCGTCGCCGACCTGGAGAATTGAGCCAGGCAGCAGCCGGGGATCGATGCCGCCCACGGTATCCACTTTCAGGAACCCATTGTCGTCATGTCCCACAACCATCAGCCCAACTTCATCCATATGAGCCGCCAGCATCACCCGCATGCGATCCTCACCCGTCCCGCGCTTGAGGGTCAGCACATTGCCCAGCGTGTCCATCTCGATCTCGTCCACGTGGTCGCGCACTGCATCGAGCACGACGGCACGCACGCGGTCCTCATTTCCCGAAACTCCAAAAGCCTCTGAAAGCTCTTTCAGTATCATCAATCTCCTCAATTTGTACTCTTGCTATATCGCGTCAGCTTTTCTCCTGCTACGGCATATGCGGTAGGTATTGGTTCATACTCCCAGACCATCAAGTCGGACGATGTTAGGAGAGGAGAGGGAGTGAGGAACTCATCTTGGTAAGCACCATCCAATCCGAATTCGAGACGCAAGATACCGTATTCACAGATGCCGCTGAACACTCCTTGAGCGGTAAAATGAGGACCTACCGCAACCTCGAAGGCTAAAAAGCCTCCAGAACGTACGCGATCATCTTGGCATATGGAACGGCGAACGATCGTCAAATGCACGTCGCGAGGAATAGAGTAACTTGTGTCATCGTACTGAATCTCATACTCCATACCATCCAACGCCCGTTGTGCTTCCTCGATCACTCTGGTGTCAGGGAAATCAGCGAAAGCCTGCGCAAAAAAAGCATCCCAATTCCGAGCCATTGTCCCTCCTCACTGATTTAGTGGCGAGTAATCAAATCAAAATAGAGAATGCCTTCTGTCAAACGTCTCCCATGCACCCGCATCGCGCCACCTTGTCCCAATACTTTAGTCTTCAATTCGTAACCCTGAATCTCCGAAGGCACCATACCATTCTGACCATGGGGTGGCACTCGTCCTTTCTCAATTGCTTTCAAGTGCTTGCCGTGAGCGTCAAACCTACAAAGGGAACGCAACACATTTTTGCTAAAAGCACCCCTCGTATCCCCGATTAGGTAAGGTACGTCCGGTTCAAGGTTTTGCCACACCGTAACAGTCACTCCACCGCGCTATCCCATCTCAGCTTCTCCAGAAAATCCTCCTCCAGCCCCGTGATGAAGGCCGCCAGCAGTCGACCGGCCCGTTCGACATCCCGTGCGTCCAATGCCTCCACAGGCTGGTGCATGTAGCGAAGCGGGACGGAGACGAGAGCCGTTGGCACACCCTCGCGGGTGACCTGAATGGCCCAGGCATCTGTGCCGCTGCGACCGGGGATCGGACCCATCTGGTGGGGGATCTCGCGGGCCTCGGCCACTTCCTTAAGGCGCGTCACGAGCTGGGGATGAAAGTTGGGGCCGATGCCAATAGTCGGGCCATCGCCGAGGGCAAAAGAGCCTCCCTTGGGAACCCCCGGATGCCGACCAAAGGTCACATCCAGCGCGATGGCCAGATCCGGCGCGACGCCGTATGCGGCCGTAGTCGCTCCCTTCAACCCCGTCTCCTCCTGCGCGGTGGCCACGGCGAGAACATCCCAGGCGTGTTCGACGCGACTCAGTTGCTCCAGCGCCAAGGTCACCGCCGCCACGCACGCGCGATCATCCATCGCCTTTCCGGTCACGCGGCGATTCTTCAGCTCCGACATCTCGCGTCGGATGGAGATCAAATCGCCGACCTCGACCAGTTCCTCGACCTCCTCCGGAGGCAGCCCTACGTCCACGAAAATTTTATCCCAGCCCACTGTCTTGTTGCGCTCGTCACGGGGCAGGACGTGGGGCGGGCGCGTGGCGATGATGCCGGGTAATTCACGCTGCCCGTGGACCATCACCTCTAACCCCAGCAGAATCCGGCGATCCGTTCCCCCGACGCGCATAATGCGCAGAAATCCATCTTCGATACCGGATACCATCAGCCCGACCTCGTCTATGTGGGCGGCCAACATCAATCGGGGGCGTGGATCATCTCCCACGCCCCGCTTGAGAGCGATTAAGCTTCCCAGTTTACCATCCTGCATCTCATCCACGAAAGGCTCCCAGGTCTGGCGTATTAAATCGCGCACGGGCTCCTCGAAGCCGGAGATGCCATAAACTTCCGAGAGTTGTTTCAACAAGGGAATGACTTCCATTAAAGCTCCTTTCCGATCTGATCAAAATTTGCTCACGGCCCCGCCACCGTGCCCGTCACAGTCGCGGTCATTGTGAGTGTAGGTTCAAGTGTCACTACGGTCGGCGTTTTTGTTGGCACGGATGTCGCCGTGACCGTCTCGGTGGATGTGGGCGCTTCCGTCGGTGCTTCCGTCGG
>CAZANJ010000266.1:0-4852 GCA_964486415.1 uncultured Anaerolineales bacterium | reverse complement strand
TAAAGCACAATCCCCTCTTTGGGCGATGTAATCTCGACGCTGTTTTCGCTCAGGAGGGGAGTTATCATCCCCAGACGCTCCCCGACCTCGACGCGCTGCCCCAGTCGCACCTCTGGCTGGAAGAATCCAGCGCCCGGCGAGGATACAATGTCCTTGCGCTTGAAGACGTAGGGCTCCGGTCCAGAGGCCGCTTCCCCTTCCAACATTCCCACCGCACGCATAAAGTTCGATAGGCCATCGAGCACGGCTTGATGGTACTCCACGTCGAGGGAATGGCCGCCGCCCACCTCGATCAATAGCGCCCGAATGTCGGAAAGCTGGCAGGTGTCGACCAGGAATCCGGACTTGGTCCTGCTCGGCGTGTGGATGTAGGGCAGGTTCAGGGTGCGAGCGAGGGTCAGCTCATTGCCGTTCACCGCCGAGGCGAAGGGCAGATATTCCCCCGGCCCGCCGCTGTGCAGATCGATCAGATAATCGGCCCGCGAGAAGACCGATTCCCAGAGCAGCGCCCCCAGGTGCTCGGTCGGTTTCCTCGGTCGCCGACCGCCGTAGGTGCGGTTCAGGTCGATGCTATCCACCAGTGAGACGCGCCGCCCCTCATTGAAGGCCAGGGGATTGGCGACGGGGAGCACCACGATGGTGCCATGAACCTGCTCAGGGTCCAGGCTATGCACCAGGCGGTGTAGAATCCAGGGGCCGTTCCACTCATTGCCGTGCTGCCCAGAGACGAGCACCAAACAGGGGCCGTTGCGCCCGTTGCTGATCACGGCGGCCGGCACGGTGAGAAAGGAGCCATCCCGCAGTTGACGCACCATCAGTTGACGGCACTGGCAACCGCTGGCATTGGCGAAGAATTCGCCCAAGTCCTCTATGGGCAGCCACTCGGCCGGGTCAAAACTCCAGGGTTCTGTATAATAGTTCATTATCGCTAGCTGATTTAGAGCTTGAATCCATAGACAGGATCGAGCCGGGCGACTATATCAGCCAGGCCCAACTCCACTGTGCGCTCCACCACCTCCCCGCCTCGATAGGCGTAGGGCAGATCGCGCACGGTGTCGATGATTTGTCGTCCCTCGCCGGAGACGAAGTCGATCTCGAAATGGCGCTCCTGCTCCACCTCGATCACCGAGACGACGTCTTTGACGTGGGGGAAGGTGTAGCCGCCTCCGTGGGGCAGGATGTTGGCCGCGCGTAGTCGATCATACAAACCCAGACGCCGCGCCCGATCCGCCAATCCCAGACGCTCAATAACTTCGTCGGAGAGATTGGGGCGCCCTCGCACCAGATAGGCCGGCAGATGGGCCTGAAGGGTCAGCGGGAAGATGGTTTCCTCTTCCTCTCGCACCACGTAGATGCCCAGCGCCATCTCGTTCATATTCACCAGACCTTGGTGGGTCTCATTGTTATAGACCGTCGGGTCGTCGAAAAGTCGCTGGGAGACCAGCAGCCGCCGCTCCAGGGAGAAATCGTCCACCCAACGGAAGAAGTCGGCATAATCTCTGGCGGCCTGACCGGTGAGGATGCGCAGCGGACCGAAGGGCGTCTCCAGAATCTCTGACTTGCGTCGCAGCGCCTCACTCCGATCCCAATACAGCCCGTCGCCCCAGGGAGTCTCGCCCCGCAGCTCGCTGCCGGAGCCGTGGATCACGAAGGCGTAGGGGAGAAAGTCGTCATCGCTCAGCGAGGTGGTCTTGAACAGGGTGATGAAATGATTGCTCTTCCCAAAGTCCCACTCGACCGGCACGTCGTTGATGTGGAGTTCCACCGAGCGGAGCGCCCGCACGCGCTGTAAAAAATCGTCCCGCCCCGGCAGCCGGTCGATCCCTCCCACTATCATGCCGCAACAGTTGGGCTTGAGATCGAGGATGATCAGCGGCTGTTGTCCATCTCCCCACGTAACCCGCCCGCCGTAGCCAAAGCCGCTCTGCCAGCGGGCTCGATTGCGCGTCACACTCAGGTCGGGCGCAGCGATAAAAGTGGCGTCAGGCTTCAGCCCCAGGGCCTCTTGCACCAGGTGTATCTTGGCCAGGCCATACTCCATATTGGCCAAGCCGAGACGCGCTCCACTGTCGTCCAGCCCGGTGGAGAAGAGATGCTCCCTGGCGCGATGGAGCAGCGCTTTCTCATCCATAATGTTCTCCTTGTTGCAGGTTGCAGTCATTCGTCATTCGTCATTCGCTATTCATCATTCATTATTCGCTAATCACTTCGATGCCCTCGCCCTCTACTACCTCACCGATGATCCAGTAGGGATGGTCGGCTTCCTCGAATATGGTGGTAAAAGGTTCCAGTTTCTCCGGCGGGATGGCGACCAGCAGCCCCCCCGAAGTCTCCGGCGTGTAGAGTAGCTGCTGTACTTCCTCCTCGATGCCCGGCGCGAAGGTGACCGCGTGCTCGTAGGCGCGTTCGTTATCACAGGTACCGCCGGGAAAGAGCCACATGTCGGCGTATTCCCGCGCTCCATCCAGGAAGGGGATCTGCTCCAGGTGGAAGCGCAGCCGCACGCCGCTTTTTTCCGCCATCTCCACGCTATGGCCCAGTAACGCGAAGCCGGTCACGTCGGTGACGGCGTGGACGCCGATCTGCTGGGTCAACTGGGCCGCCTGGCGGTTTAGCTTCTTCATGTTCTTGACCGCCGCCGCTATGTGGGCCGGGGCGGACATATCCGCCTTGAGCACGGTGGTGATGATGCCCACGCCCAGCGGCTTGGTCAGCGCCAACAGGTCGCCGGGGCGTGCCGCGCCTTTGGTCCATACGCGATCGGGATGCACGAAGCCCATCACCGAGAGGCCGTACTTGGGCTCTTCGTCGTCCACCGTGTGGCCGCTTGCAAGCACGCCGCCGGCCTCGACTACCTTCTCCGCGCCGCCGCGCAGAATCTCGCTGATGATTTCTGGCGGCAGATCCGGCGGGAAGCCGCAGATGTTGAGCACCATAACGACCTCGCCGCCCATGGCGTAGATGTCGCTCATGGCGTTGGCGGCGGAGATAGCGCCGTAATCGTAGGGATCATCGACGATGGGCGTGAAAAAATCGACCGTCTGGATGATGGCCAGCTCGTCGCTGATTTTATAGACGGCGGCGTCATCGCTGACAACTAAGCCTACCAGCAGATCGGGGTACTGTTCGGCCGGGAATAGATTTCGCAGTGGGCGCAGAACCTGCGCCAGGGTCTCAGGACCCATTTTGGCCGCTCAGCCAGCCGCGCTGGTCAGCGCTGTCAGACGTATCTGCTCGCGCGTCATAAACCTCCTCCACCCTCTAAAATTCGCGCCAATCCGGTATTTGTCCCCGATGCCGCCAACGCCACCATAGACCCACGGGGTAACCCACCATCTTGGCCAAATCTCCAGCGATGCGGATGATGGGCACCCACAGCGCCGCTTGCAGCTTTCGCAGCGGGCCTAATTTCCCCTCGACCAGCTCCAGTTCCTCCATCCGCGCCAGGCGCCGCCAGGGGAGCCAGAACATCCCCGGAATGGCGATCAAGTAAAACGTCCACCACCAGGGGCTGCTCAACGCGCCGGCGATGGCGATGAGCGGCGCGGCGACCAGGTAAGTCAGGTAGCGAATGGCATGGCGCATGCGCCACAGATCCGCCTTGCCGTCGCCGCGTGCATAATGGTAATACTGCCGAAAAAAAGCGGATAGGCTGGGGCGCGGCCTGAAATGGGCCAGGGCCTCCGGCACGAAGATGAACGGCCCGTACCGATCCCTCAGCCGAAAATCGAAGATGAGATCCTCACAGTAATCGAGCCATTCGGGGTATCCGCCCACAGCCGTCCAGGCTCGCTTGCGGAAGGCGACCGAGCGGCTGGAGGGGAGGAATTGCTCCGGCTCGATCTCGCTTCGATTGGGCAGGACCGTGGCGCCCATCGCCGCCTCGAACAGCGTCCGGGGATCGGGGCGGAAGAAACCGGCGACTGTGTGTGTCTTTGGGTCCTCGAATGGGGCGCTGATTTTCTCCAGCCATTGCGGGCTCAAGCGCACTCCCGCGTCGGTCACCGCGATGATGTCGCCCCTGGCTACAGTGATGGCCGCGTTGCGTCCCTGCGAGATGTTGGCGCCGGGCTGTTGGATGACGCGCAGAGGCAAACGCTGCTCAGATTCCAGGAGGGACAAGGTCCCATCGGCCGAGCCGCCGTCACAGATGACCACTTCGTCCGGCGGGCGCGATTGGGCGGCCAAGCTATCCAGCAAGCGGGGGAGACTATCGGCTTCATTCAACACGGTAGCGATCACGGATATGCACATCGGGGGGAATTATACAGCACAACGCGGCTGTGGCAACCTGAATTTTGCGGTCGGCCGGTCTAGGTGCTGAGTTTCACTCGACTTGACGTTTGGGCATAAATATGGTATCTTCTATGGGCAGGGTGCGGTAATTTTCAGCGGCTTGAAAAGCCAAAGTCCTCAAGGTAGGGAGAGCAGCGGTCAATCCGCGCTAGGACCGCTTGAGGATGCTGAAACCGCCGATCGATTAAATTTTTTTAGAAGAAAAAGGAGTATCTAAAGATGGACCAGAAGGAAACGGGAACTGTCAAGTGGTTCAGCAATGACAAGGGCTACGGATTCATCTCGCGCGATGAGGGGGAGGATGTATTCGTACATTACTCCGCCATTGAGGGCGGGGGGTTTAGAACACTTAGGGAAGGTCAGCGCGTCGAGTTTGAAGTAGAAGAAGGCCCCAAAGGCTTGCGTGCTGCTAACGTTATCCCGTTAGGAGAGGCTGTAGGCTTCTAGTAGGAACCGCGTCCTAGACAGCAACCTCTAGTCGACGCCGCGGAGATGCGCGACAGAGAAAGAGCCGTGTACGTGAAAACGTGCACGGCTCTTATTTTGTCTCTCCCCC
>CAZANJ010000265.1:0-4856 GCA_964486415.1 uncultured Anaerolineales bacterium | reverse complement strand
CTGCTCAGACCCTGCTCAGAGGGGGTTTGCAACCCCCGATTTTTGAACGAGCATACTTTTTTCGATCAAGTTGCTCAAAAGCTCTCAAAAGACGCTGGGTTACAAACCCAGCTTGAGCGGGCTGAGTAGATACAACGCGAAACGCGAAACGCAAGTTTACCAGGGATGTTTGCGGCCACGCCAGGTCAAGAAACGGCCCGTGTCGGCGGGCCTCAGTCTGTCGATGACGCGGAGCATGCCGCTCACCGATTTGGCCGGCGAGAGAGGCGCGTGGCTGCCGCCCATATCGGTCCGCACCCAGCCGGGGTGCATGGCCACGACGATGATGCCCTCCGAACGCAGATCGAAGGCCAGGGCGCGGGTGAGCATGTTGAGCGCGGCCTTGCTGGTGCAATAACTGTAGGAGCCACCGCTCTTTTTCTGAATCAGAGAGCCCATCTGGGAGGAGATGTTGACGATTTTGGAACGCTCACCGGCCCGCAGCAGATCGAGGAATTGCTGCGTCACCATCATCGGCCCCACGGCGTTGACGTGGAATGTATGGAGCAACGTCTCGGCCTCCAGATCGCCGAGGCGCTCGCCGCGCGGGTTGACGCCAGCGTTGTTGATCAAGAGGTCCAGGTGGTCGGTCTGGGTGCGCACCATCTCCTTCGCGGAGGCGATGCTGGCCTCGTCCATCACATCCAGCGGCAGGATGGAGAGTCGGTCGGGGTGCTCATCAGCCATAGAGTGCAGATCGTGGGCCTCCTCGGGGCGGCGGCACGTGGCGAAGAGGCGCTCCCCCTCGGTCAAGGTCTGCCGAGTGAGCTCAAGGCCCAGCCCTCGATTGGCTCCTGTGATCAGAATGTGTCGCATAATGCTCCTCTCCGAACTATCCAACGGCTTCGAACGGCTTCACGCCGCCCAGCGCTTCCACAGCTTGGCGCACGGTCCCCGGGTCGGGATCGCGCAGGGCGCACGGTGGCGCGGGACGCTCGCCCGTGGTGATGGTCACGAGGCCCTCGCGGCACGGGATCGCTATATCGACCACATATTCGACGCTTCCTTCGCGCAGCAGAAACTCGCGCTCCGGGTGGAGGTCCTCTTCCTTGAGCGTGACATAAAGCCCGTCGGCGCCGGAGGCGTACAGGTCGTTGATCTCCTCGGCGGCGACGAAACGATCCCAGGTCGATTCGATGAAAGTGACGCGCCGCCAGCGCAGGCTGGGGATGGGGTGCTCTAGTTTTTGCAGCGGCCCGATCTGGAGCTTATAGTAAGGTTCGTCGGCGCGAGGGTGGGGCTCATCGAACAGATCGCGACGACGGACCATTTCGTGGCCCCGCACCGGCGCGTACCAGTGGATGGCCCATTTTTCATCGGCGAAGGCTTTGGTGAAATAGAAGGCCAAAACGACGGCCTCAGTCGTGCTCGCGGGAGCATGTTTCCGAGGGATGCGATACCAGCCCTCTTCACGCGCGATCTCGAAGTCACGCCGATTGTTCATAATGGCGACGAGTACACGATCACTGGGATAGAACATACCGCCTTCCTCCTGCTTGCAGCTATGTAATCCTTGACTAAGTATAATATGCTATCTCCCAAGTGACAAGTGAACCAAAAAAGAAACAAGCCCCCTATTCGCTTTCCATGACGAAAAATATGCGCTATAATTAAGCCATAGGCCAGTCTAGTTATAAAACCCCGGTGTGATTAACATGAAAAACATTTCTTCAAACGAAAAAGATCCCAGTAAGGATAACATAAAGGCCCTTCGCGAGGGGCTGGATAAACTCACCCAACTCATAAAACTCATAAGGCGCCATCAGCGGCTCGACGTCAGAACCGAAGAGGAGTTTTCCCTGCGTTTGAACTCCATCCGAAAGGCTCTGGATCAACTCGAACAGCGGATGAAGGAACTCGCACGCGAGCAAGATGAGTGGGCCGCTCTCTATGGCGTCTGCCGGGCGGTCGGCTCCTCTCTCGATCTGACGGAGGTGCTGAACGAGGTGATGGACCAGATCATCCAGCTCACCGGCGCAGAGCGCTCCTTCCTGATGCTTGTGGAGCCCGAATCGGGGGAACTGGAGTTCCGCGCAGCTCGCAACATGGATCGCGAAACCATCGCCTCCTCCTCCTTCGAGATAAGCCGCAGTATCGTCAACCAGGTGGCAACCAGCGGACAACCGGTGGTCACCACCAATGCCCAGATGGACCCGCGCTTCAAGGCCCAGGAGAGCGTCATCGGTTACAATCTGCGCTCCATCCTATGCGTGCCGCTAAGGGTGCGCGGGCGGGTCACTGGCGTGGTCTACGCCGATAATCGCGCCCTCACGGGCCTTTTCTCTGACCGCGACCGTGACTTATTGGATGCCTTCGCCGGACAGGCTGCGGTAGCCATCGAAAATGCCCTCCTGTTCGAAAGCGTCGCTAACGCGAAGACCTTGATGGACAACGTCTTCGCCTCCATCACCAGCGGCGTTATCACCACCGATGTCCAGGATCAGATCACGCTCTTCAACCGCGCCGCCGAGCGCATATTGAAGGTGCCATCCACAAAGGTCAATGGCGCTCGCTTTGACGCCGCGCTGCCGGAACTGGCGAAGGAACTGAGGGCGGTGGTGGAGCATGTGAAAAGAATGGGCCGGCCGGTGGTCGATTACGAGCGCGAGATGTCACTCCCCGAACGGGAGCAGGTTAATTTGCGCACCAGCCTATCCCCACTCAAGGATGCCGGAGAGACGACGCAGGGCCTTGCCATCGTGGTGGATGACCTCACGGAGCAACGCCGGCTGGAGGCCAGCTACCAGATGTTCCAACGCTATCTCTCGCCGGCCGTCATCGAGCGGCTGCCGGATGACCCTTATGAGCTGAAGCTGGGCGGGCAGAGGCAGGAGATCACCAGCCTCTTCGCCGATATCCGGGGCTTCACCGATTTCAGTCGCCGGCACAACCCGGAGACGCTGGTCGAGGTGCTCAATCATTATCTGGCCGTCGGCGCCGAAGCGGTGCTGGCCGAGGAGGGCACGCTGGACAAGATTCTGGGCGACTGTGTGGTCGCCATCTTCAACGCCCCTCTGCGCCAGACCAATCACGTGTTGCGGGCTGCAAGGGCAGCGCTGAAGCTCCAGCAGGGTCTCGCTCAGCTTCACGATCGGATGCCCCCCTCCGATCACCTCAACTACGGGGTGGGGATCAGCGTCGGCGACGCAGTGGTGGGCAACATCGGCACGGAGCAGCAGATGAACTACACCGCCATCGGCTCCAGCGTCAACTTGGCCTCCCGCCTGGAGGGGATCGCTGAGCCGGGGCAAATTCTGCTCTCGGAGGCAGCCCATCGGCGCTTGAAGGATAAGGTCGAAGCTCGCCCACTTCCACCCGTCCACGTACAAGGCTTCGAGGAGCCCATCACGGCCTATGAACTGCTAGGGCTTAAGTGAAGCTGCTGGCATTCACCCACGCCTCAGTCACTCTCTGGCTGGCGCTCTACGGGCTAAATGCTTTCATTCTAGCGTTCCTCTACTGGCGCCACCGTAAGGCGAATCCACCACTCAGCAACCCCCGCCGGTCTGGTCTGCTACCCGACGCTCTGCCACTGGTTACAATACAAATTCCAGTCTACAACGAGCGCCACGTGATCGAGCGGGTGATCGATGCCGTGGCCGCGCTCGATTATCCCCGCGAGCGGCTGCAAATCCAAATACTGGACGATTCGAATGATGAGACGACTCGCCTGGCTCAGGCCCGTGCGGCCCATCATCGCCAGCACGGGCTGGATATCGCCGTGCTCCGACGCCCTGAGCGACGCGGGTTCAAGGCCGGAGCGCTGAAATGGGGCCTCAAACAGGCGAGAGGCGAATATGTCGCCATCTTCGACGCCGATTTCCGCCCCCGGCCCGATTTTCTGCTCCAGACCATCCCCCATTTCCTGGAACGTCCCCGCTTAGGCATTGTGCAGGCCCGTTGGTCACACCTCAACGCCGATTACTCCTCATTCACCCGCGCCCAGGCGCTGGCCTTCGACGGTCATTTCATCGTCGAGCAGACGGGGCGGAACCGCGCAGGGCTGCTGATCAGCTTCAACGGCACGGCCGGTGTGTGGAGAAAGCGCTGCATCGAGGAGGCCGGAGGCTGGCAATCCGATACTCTCTCCGAGGACCTTGATCTGAGCTACCGCGCCCAGTTGGCCGGCTGGGAGTATCTCTACTTGCCGGAGGTAGACGCGCCGGCCGAGCTGCCACCACAGATCGCGGCCTTCAAGCGACAGCAAGCGCGTTGGGCGCAGGGCTCGATGCAGACTATGCGCAAGCTCTCCGGCGCCGTTCTGCGCAGCGCGCGCCTGGACTGGGGACAGAAAATAATGGCCTTGCTCCACGTGAGCAGTTATCTGGCCCACGCTTTGATGGTGGCGCTGTTGCTGGTTTCGTTGCCGCTGCTACTCTCCAGCGCTGCGCCGCTCTCGCTGGGGGGGCTGGGATTGATGAGCATGGGGCCGCCGCTGGTCTACGTCATCTCTCAGCAGCGATTATACCCGAATTGGCGACGACGACTGCGGGCTTTCCCGCTGCTGATGCTGGTGGGCATCGGCATCGCCTGGAGCAACACCAGAGCCATCTGGCGCGGCTTGACGCAGTGGGGCGGGAGGTTCGCCCGCACGCCCAAGTTTAGGCTGGAGGAAAAGGATGATCGCTGGTCCGACAGTGGCTACCGGCTACGCGCCAGCAGCGATGTCATCATCGAGATGGGATTGGCGCTCTATGCTCTGGTCACGGCTGGGGCGGCCTACGCTATCGGAGTCTATGGAATGATCCCTTTTCTGGCGCTGTACGCGGCAGCGTTCGGGACGGTAAGTGTGATGGGAGTGGTGCAGTCTAAGGATT
>CAZANJ010000264.1:2950-4870 GCA_964486415.1 uncultured Anaerolineales bacterium | reverse complement strand
CTGCTGCGTCCCCTGCACATGGTAGAGGAGGTCCACGCCGTGCTCCTGACCGGTGGCTCCGCCTTCGGGCTGAGCGCGACCGACGGTGTGATGCGCTATCTGGAGGAACAGGGGGTGGGCTTCGACGCACGTGTGGCGAAAGTGCCTATCGTTCCCGCCGCCGTCCTCTTCGACCTGGATCTGGGCGATCCTGACGTGCGCCCAGACGCGGCGATGGGGTATGCCGCTTGCCAGGACGCCGACGCGGGTAAACACAGCTCGGTGCTTGAGGGGAACGTGGGCGCCGGGATGGGCGCCTCGGTGGGGAAGATTCTGGGCATCAAGCGGGCGATGAAATCCGGCCTGGGCAGCGTTTCCGTCTCGCTGGGCGGGGGATTGATGGTCGGAGCGCTGGTCGCGGTCAATGCGCTGGGCGACATCGTCGACCCAGAAACGGGCGCGATTCTGGCCGGGGCGCGAAAGCTCCGCTCCGACGAGTTGGCCAACACGCTGGACGTGATGCGCGGCTTCGTCGGCAAGGCGGCTCTGCGCTTTGCCTCCAACACCGTCATCGGTGTGGTGGCGACTAACGCGCCGCTCTCCAAGGAGGAGGTGAACAAGGTGGCCCAGATGGCGCAAGACGGCATCGCGCGAGCCGTTCGCCCGGCCCACACTATGTTCGACGGGGACACGCTCTTCGCGCTGGCCCTGGGGCGCAGGAAAATTCCCACCGATGTAAACCTGATCGGCGCGTATGCGGCCGAGGCCGTGGCGGCGGCTATCGTGCGTGCGGTCAAGGCTGCCGAGAGTGCCGGGGGGCTGCCGGCCTGTTCGGACTGGAGAATTGAGAATTGAGAATGGAGGATGGGGCAAAACGACGCGGGATCGGACTCTGCCCGCTGCTCTTGATTCTGCTGGTGGCCTGCGCCTCCCAGCCAGCCCCGGTGACGCCGGCGCCGCAGCGGTTACCGACGCGGGCTCCCACGCCGACGCCGACGGCTACTCCTTTCGCCATCGCCGCGCGATCTTACTACGAGGAGGGGTTAAGCCGCCAGGGAACGGGCGACGCCGAGGGAGCTTTGCAATCCTTCACCTGGGCGATTGAGCGCCAGTCTGACTTTGCGCCGCTCTACGTCGCACGGGGCACGGTCTATCTGGGTTTGGGAGAGCTTGACCGGGCGCTGGCCGATGCTGACACCGCGCTACAGATCGATCCGACGGCCGAGGCTTACGCCCTGCGCGGCGAGGCGCTGCGCCGAATGGGCCGCGCAGAGGAGGCGCTGGAGGCCCTGGAACGGGCGCTAGAGCTGGACCCCACTTTGAGGGAGGACACCTTCCGCTCCCGTTGGCTGCTCGCGCGTTCCACCGAGGATGCGCCCTACATGCTGGTGCTGAGCCGTGAGTACAGCGACGCACATCCCCAAGACCCCTTGCGCCATTACTACCGCTCCTGGGCTAACTTGGAGCTGGACGTGCACAAGTTCGCGGCTGCTACCCTGGTCAGGGCCATCAACTCATCCTCCGAATCGCCGGCCTTGCTTTGGTTCACGCTTGGTCGCATATACGAAGCGAAGCGCGAATGGTCGAGTGCAATCACGGCATTCGAGACGGCGCGAATGTTGACGCAGAACGGCGACGATACTTTGGCGCTGCACACCGATCGACCCATCATTGAGCTCTTCAGCGCTCTGGGGCAGGCCTATCTGGAAGTGGGACGCTGCGTGGATGCAGAGATAGTGCTGAGCTACGCCGAATCCATCGGTGCGCATCCCTCCGAGTACATCGTCGCCTTGGAGAAAGCCCGTTTCTGCCAGACTCCTACACCGACGCCTACTGCGACGCCCTATCCCTCCTGGCTCCTGAGCGGCCCTTGACAGAATCAAAATGCTCGCGCCGGAAATCTCATCCAGCGCGAGCAACCTTAGCCTTAACCCTTAACCT
>CAZANJ010000264.1:0-2850 GCA_964486415.1 uncultured Anaerolineales bacterium | reverse complement strand
AACTTGACCAGCCAGCCTAGCACGGGGACGGCGGTGACACCGACGAAAATCACCACACCGAGCAGCATCGGCCACCAACGGTGATCCTCGGCCGGCGACTTGAAGAGACGGAAGATCAACTGGCCGACCAATAAGCTGATGGCGATTTTGGTGACATAGCGCCAGAGGATGCTGAAGCTGAAGCCCGCACTGCTGACGACGATGCCGCCCAGAGCTGCCAATCGACCGGCCAGCTCACCCAGGGTCACGACACCGAAGATGACGGCCAACATAATAGTAGCAGTGACAAGCAAGCCCATCACCACGCCGAAGGCCACGACGGAAACCGCTCCCCAACCCAAACTTGGCAGGGGCTCCTCCTCCACGGTGTGGGCGATCTTGCGCGTCCAATCGGGCACCAACCACATCATCAACGCGCCGATCAGAAGGAAGGTGATCAAGCGGCGGAACTGGCGCAAGAACCAACGCCCCACCATAAAGGCCAAAGATGGAGCTTTCGCCTCCGGCTTATCATCAGGGATGTAGTGGGTAAAATCGATGTCGCCGCCGACCACGCCGGCGGGCAGGTCGATTTTCTCGTTGGCGGTGTAATCCAGGTCGCCGCCGATGCTGGCGCTATCCTCAATCGTCAAGCCGCCTGGGACTGACGGCACAGTGGGAAGCGTGGGAGCAAAAGGGAATCCGGGCGGCAGCTTCTCGCCGCGCTCGGTTCCGCCGACATCTATTGTCGCATCTCCGCCGATGGAACCCGAAAACTTGACAGCACCGCCTCCAATTTTGGCATTCCCGCTCACTTGACCATCCAGCAAGGATTGATAACCGGCGTAGAGCAGGTCACCCCCGACCGAGGAATCGCTCTTGTGCTCCATGCTGAATCCGGCAGCGATGAGGTCATCAGCCACCTCGCCCGTGACAGCCAGCGCGTAGCCCGCGATACGAGCATCGTCCTCCACCACACCGTTGATAACGATGCTCTGGCCCGCCGCGATCAGGTCTCCCTCGACGGTGCCGTTGATCGTGATGGTGCCACCGAAAGCCACCAGATCCCCCTCGATGACACCCTCCAAACGGAACTCACCGGCGCCTACGTAAAGGTCATCCTCGATTACCTCATCGGCCTCAATGACGACCACATCGCCGCCGCGCCCCTCGAAGGCCCGCACGCCAGGCACAACCATGACACCCATCAACAAAATTAGAAGTGTAAGAAGTAAAAACTTTCGCGTCCATTCCCTTGTCATCATTTTCTCCCTGCCCTGGATATAAGCTTCACTGCCGATACATACTCGACATAACTACGCATTAGACCGCGAAAAGTAGCAAAACCGTGATTATTGACCCAGCAGAGGACCGATCTGCTGCTCCTTTTCCCTCAAGAGCGATTCGGAAACCCCTAGCGAGGAGACCAGTTCATCGCTTACGCTGCGCAAATGCTCAGTGGCTCGTTGAGCCGCCAGATCGACATTATGTGAAGTAACGGCCTCCACCAGCGCCTCGTGCTCCTGAAATTCCCGCTCCAAGCTAGCCCGCAGAAGGTCCGGCTGACGAAGCAGGTCCTCATAAAGCATCCAATCCGGAAAGCGATTCAGCGCGATGCTGTATATACGGGCCAGCAGTGGATTGCCACTGACCGATGCGATAATGCGATGGATTTGTCTGTTAAGGCGCCGATATGCGGGCATATCATCCGGGGCGAGGAGATTCTCGGTCTTGCGCAAGACGGAGCGCAAAGTCGTCGATTGCTCCGCGGTGATGTTGTAGGCGGCCAAGCGAGCGACAGCCGCTTCAAGAAGCAATCTAACCATATAGGCATCGACTATTTCCTCTTCCGTGAAATGAGGCACTCTGACCCCCCGGTAAGGGATCCGCTGCGCCAGCCCCTCGGCGACCAACTGATCCAGCGCCTCGCGCACCGGAGTGGGACTGACGCCCAGCTCGCTCGCGATCTCCTCCTGTCGCAGCCACGTCCCCGGCGCATATTCCCCGGCCACAATGCGACCGTGAAGCAGATCAAAAATCTCGCTCTTCAGCGATTTCCTCTGCAGAGGGCCTTCGTCCTCCCCCAGAGCTTCCAAATACCCCATCGTCCGCTTTCCCCCAACCTGGCAGAGCCAGAACAAATAAGGACTCTGATAGGATTTACAGGATCAACAGGATTTTCTGCCTATAAATCTTGTAGATACTGTTAACCCTGTCAAAAGAAGTTACTAACCGACCAGGCGTTTGCTGAGCTCCACAGCCCCGATTACATCCTCGGCGTATCCGTCGGCGCCGATGGTATCGGCCCACTCCTGACTGATAGGCGCCCCGCCGAGGATCACCTTGACTCGGTCGCGGATTCCGGCTTCCTCCAGCGCCTCGATCACGTCACGCTGCGCCGTCATCGTGGTGGTGAGCAAGGCCGATAACCCCAACAGATCGGCGTCGGCTTCCTTGACCTTCTCCACGAAGACCTCGGCCGGCACGTCCACGCCCAGGTCGTGAACTCTGAACCCTTTGGCCGACATCATCGTCGCCACCAGCGATTTGCCGATCTCGTGAATGTCGCCCTGCACGGTGCCGATGACGAGCGTTCCGGGCACCTCCACGGTCTGTTGGCGGGCTGCGAGCTCAGGTTCCAACAGCACCATCGCCTGCTGCATAGCGTTGGCCGCGATGACCATCTGGGGCAAGAAATACTCCCCGTCCTGGAACTTCTGGCCCACGATGTCCATCCCCGTCACCAGGCCCTCGTTGATGATGGTCAGCGGTTCCATCTCCTCCTCCAAGGCCTGGCGCGTCAGATCAACGGTCAAATCAGGATTGCAGGATACCAAAGCTTCGGTCAGTTCAGCTAAAAGTTCACTCATT
>CAZANJ010000263.1:0-4886 GCA_964486415.1 uncultured Anaerolineales bacterium | reverse complement strand
AACCCTTAACCTTAACCCTTAACCTTAACCCTTAACCTTAACCCTTAACATGGAACAAATCCTAGAAAACATCCCGACGTATCTTACCATTCTCTCCACCATTTGTGGCGGTGTAACCATCGCTTTGTTAGGCGGAATGGTCATCTGGACTTTTCGCGACATCCGCGCTCGTTCGCGAGATATTTTGGCCCAGATTCTCGCCACCTTGCTCGTGCTCGTGTTACCCCTCATCGGGCTGGTGGTATACCTGATGCTACGACCGCGAGAGACCCTAGAAGAAGCATACGAGCATTCCCTAGAACAAGAGGCACTGCTGCAAGCCATCGAGGAGCCAGAAAACTGTCCCGGCTGTGGGCAGCGGGTTAAGGGCAATTACCTCTATTGCCCTGCCTGTCACACTCAACTCAAGCGGGCCTGCCCATCATGTGGAAGTCCGCTCAATTTACGCTGGTCACTATGTCCTTATTGCGGCGCCAGCGTCACCCCGCAGGCAATTGAGCCTGTTCCCACCTCCGAAGAGGAAACGTAAAGCACTTCTTACACATTACGCGCAATACGTTTTACGCCCTACGCCTCCTCGCCCATCACGTGGACCTTGAGCATATTGGTCTTCCGACCCTGACCGAAGGGAATGCCGGCGGTCAGCACCACTCGATCTCCCCAGGCTGCTAAGCCCTTGTCACAGGCGACTTGCACCATCCTCTCCACCATCTCATCGGTGGACTTGAACTCCGGCACCTGCACGGGAATCGCACCCCAAACTAACGCTAAGCGGTACAGCGTATCCTCGCTGGGCGTCACGACCACGACGGGGACGGAAGGGCGATGGCGGGTCACCATGCGCGCCGTTGTGCCCGACATCGTCGCAGTGATAATGGCTTGAGCTTCCACCTCTTGAGCGATCTCGACAGCGGCGGAGCTGATAGCCTCGGTGACTTCATAGACCTCGTCTTCGTGCTGCAGACGACTGGGGGAGAGGTGAGCCTCGGCGTTGGTGCAAATCTTCGCCATAGTATCCGCCGCCACAATGGGATGACGGCCCACGGCCGTCTCCCCAGAAAGCATCACTGCATCAGTACCATCCAGGATAGCGTTGACTATATCCGAGGCCTCCGCACGTGTAGGATGCGGATTTTCTATCATCGTCTGGAGCATCTGCGTGGCGGTGATGACAGGCTTACCAGCATGATTGCAAGCACTGATGATGCGCTTCTGGTGAAAGGGCACCTCCTCGGCCGGCGTCTCCACGCCCAAATCTCCACGGGCTACCATAACGCCGTCAGCCTCGCTCAGTATCTCGTCGAAGACTGAAAGAGCCTCCGGTTTTTCAATCTTGGCGATGATGGGCGTGTTGGAGCCTCGGCTGCGGAGGAAATGGCGCAGTTCACGCACGTCGGCGGCTCTGCGCACGAAGGAAAGAGCGAAAAAGTCCACCCCTTGTTCCAGCGCGAAAGCAGCATCCTCACGATCTTTTGAGGTAAGTGTGGATAAGGAGAGACGCGCTCCTGGAACGTTAATCCCTTTATGGGAAGTCAAGCGCCCGCCTGTGACTATGCGGCACTTCAGGCCAGCTTCGCCAGCATGCTGAGTAACGACCAGAGATAGATTTCCATCATCGAGTAGAATGGTCTGACCAGGTCGCAGGTCTCGCAGTAGCTTCGGGTGGGGAACTGGCACCTCGTTATCTGCATCTTCATGAGGATGAGGTGTAAGAATCACATACTTTCCTGCACACAGCTCCATCCCCCCTTTAATTTCGCCCACACGCAGTTTTGGCCCTTGCAGATCGGCCATCACGGCCACCAACTGCTTTTCCCCCTCGGCCACTTCCCGTAGTGTGGAAATCGACTGCTCATGAGTAGCATAATCGCCATGGGAGAAATTGATACGCGCTACACTCATTCCAGCTTGCATGAGTCCGCGCATCACGTCGGGGGATTCGGAAGTGGGGCCAATGGTACAGACGATTTTCGTGCGTGGCATAAGCTCTCCTTGAAAAATGCCCTGATCGCCCGACATTTTATCAACCTCCCGCAGATTTGGATACGACAAATCTACGAGAGGTTGGCTTGGGCAAGAATAACCATGTTCCCACGGGAGCAGAAGTGAAGCCGCGAGGACTTCCGCCCCAACTTTTTGAGAGGATATGGTTAAGGGCTCAGGCTATCGAGCGTCTAGAAATGCGCTTCGGGCACCTTGGGGATCACTCTCGCTAAGAGCGCAAATTATTGAAAGCTTCCATTCCTGCATACTCTGCTTCAGTACCCAGTTCTTGCTCGATGCGCAGCAGTTGATTGTACTTGGCCACTCGCTCGGAGCGGCAAGGGGCACCGGTCTTGATCTGACCGGTGTTAAGCGCCACGGCGAGGTCGGAGATCGTGGCATCCTCGGTCTCACCTGAGCGATGGGAGACAACGACAGTCCACCCGGAGCGCTGCGCCAGCTGGACGGCGGCGATGGACTCGCTCAGGGTGCCGATCTGGTTGACCTTGCAGAGGAGAGAGTTACAGGCGCCCGAGTCGATGGCTTTCTGCACTCGCTCGGTGTTGGTCACCAGCAGGTCATCGCCCACGATCTGGATCTTATCGCCCAGTTGTTCCGTCATCACCACCCAGCTATCCCAATCATCCTCAGCTAGACCATCCTCGATGCTGATGATGGGGTATTTTTCCACCCAGTCGGCATAGAACTGGACCATCTCCTCACCGCTGAGTTCTCGCCCTTCTTTCTTCAAAATATACTTGCCACCTTCGAAGAATTCGCTGGCCGCTGGGTCAAGAGCGATGCGAATGTCATCACTGGCCCTGTAACCTGCCTTCTCGACAGCCTCCAGGATAACCTCGATGGCCTCCTCATTGGCCTTGAGGCTGGGAGCGAAACCGCCTTCGTCACCAACGCTGGTGGATTTGCCCTGGGCCTTGAGCACGGCCTTGAGCGCGTGGTAGACCTCACTACCCCAACGGAGCGCCTCGGCGAAGGTGGGGGCACCGACCGGCATGATCATAAACTCCTGCAGGTCGGGGCCATCCATGGCATGCTTGCCACCATTGAGAATGTTCATCATCGGCACTGGCAACACGTGAGCGTGGACGCCGCCGACGTAACGGTAGAGCGGCACTCCCAACGCGTTAGCCGCCGTTTTGGCCACGGCCAATGAGACGCCCAGCATAGCGTTGGCACCTAGTTTCTCCTTATTGGGCGTACCATCCATCTCCAAAAGCCTAGCATCGATCCCGGCTTGATCGACTACATCCCAGCCAGTCAACTCATCGGCGACAACTTCATTAATGTTACAAACAGCCTTCAATACGCCCTTGCCGTTGTAGCGATCTTCGTCGCCGTCGCGCAACTCCAGCGCCTCGTGCACGCCGGTTGAAGCCCCCGAAGGTACAGCAGCTCGCCCCCAGGCACCGTCCGCCAGGATCACTTCCACCTCTACAGTAGGATTGCCCCGTGAATCTAAAATCTCACGAGCAAAAACATTCTGGATCTCGGTCACGATCATCTTTTATCACTCCTTACTCTTGTTTATCAGAACTGCTCAAGCTGCTCAGGGGAGCTTGCAACCCCCGACTTTTGAACGAGAACAAGCTGTTTGTTCAAGAAGCTCAAGAGCGGTCAAGAGATGCCGGGCTACAACCCAGCTTGAGCGGTATGAGTAGATACGTTTATCATCCTAAATCTCAAAGCCCTGCCATTTCATAGAGAAGATCGAAATCGAAATGCTCGGCGAAGAGGTTTTCAAATTGCTGCAGCTTGGTCTTTTGTCCCAAGCGGGTCTTTCCGAAGACATTCTCGATGGATTCGACGGTCTCTAACGTATTTTTGCGCACGAGCAGCACTGGCACGCCTATATCCTCGGCCCGGCGCAGCACCTCCGGCATAGGACGCAGATGTCCGGTCAGGACAAGGCACTTAGTCCCCGTCTCCAACGCCACAAGCTGCATGTCGGAACGGTCACCGCCGGTGATCACGGCCTTGGAGCCAGGAATGCGCCGAATGCGCGGAAGCGCCTGATCCACTCCCATTGCCCCGACGATAAATCTCTCGATGAGCACGTCACGCTTTTCCGGCAAGACCAGGAATTCCCCTCCTAGCACATCGGCCAGTTCCCCTACACTGATGGCCTGTAGCTTCTCCTGATGCGGGATTGTGCCTAGCACGTGGATGCCCTGCTTCTCCAGGCAGGGGTTACATATGCGCGTAGCCAGCCGGAATTCACGCATCGGCACTGAGTTGATGATAGTTCCCAACAAGCGATCTCTCAGCACACGCCGCGCCGCTATGCAATCATCGGCCTGGCTTACGCGGTGATGATAGCGAACTATGGTGATAGCCTGCATATCCAGAGCATTCGTCACCGTCAAGGCATCCAATTTTATGCTAAGGCCCTCCTGGAGTGAACCAGAGCCTTCGACCAGGATAATGTCCTTATCGGGCACTATTTTCTCGTAGGCCTCCTTGACCTCCGCGAGGAGATCGCGCTCAGTGCATCCACAGCGCATCTCTCGCGCCAAGTCGGGAGTGAGGACTATACCCACAATCTCTTCCGAATGCTCGGAAAGGTCCAGCACTTGGCGGATGAAGTGCGCGTCCTCATCCAAGGCTTGCCCGGGCGTCGGCTCCCAGGGCTGAGTGGAAAGGGGTTTGAAATAACCGACCCGATATCCTTCTTTCTGCAACCTTCTTCCCAGCGCCAGACAAACGGCTGTCTTGCCAGAAAACGCTTCAACAGAATTGATGTATAACGCCTTCATAGTTCCTCCTCAGATTTAGTGGATCGGTACACTGGGAAATTGTCAGATGGAAAACAATCTACCAACGTACCAATCTACCACTTTACCAATCTACCAATCTACCACTTTACCAACCTACCAACCTACCAA
>CAZANJ010000262.1:0-4888 GCA_964486415.1 uncultured Anaerolineales bacterium | reverse complement strand
TGGTCGTTACTTGTATCACTTTGTACCTACTAGTATATATCCTAGTAAGTAACTCAAAAAAAAAGAGGGTGGTTAGTGTGTATGCTAGTAAGTATAACACAAGAAAAAGAGCTTGTCAATACAACAAGCCCTCATTGAATACTTCTACGCTTCCTTTCTTGCTCCAGTTCTCCAGGGATCGTGCTTGGCTGACCCAAGGCGCTTCATCTTGTCCGCGTATTTCTCGATGCTATCATGGTCTATCCACCAGTCACGGCCTTTCTTCTCTGCTGCGATTCTACCATTGCGTATCATCTGACGGATGTACTCCGGATTATATCCCGTCATCTCCGCCGCCTCTTTTGTCGTGATCCACTCCGTTGGGCTAAAATCCTTAGTCATCATTTTCTCCCATCACAGCTACACTTTTGCCCACTGTTGACCGGTGGTGGTCAAAAAAGCCATAACTTGAAAATAAAAGTGTTCGGAAAGTATAGTTCCGCTATTTTATATGAAATAGCTCCTACTGCACTTCATCCAGCCGTTGCCCACTTTGACCGGTTTGACCAGTTTACGAATGTAGGGAAACAAGTAATAGCACTGAATCTCCAAACAACACAAAACCCCACCACGATGGTGGGGGGGGGTCACTTGTGTTGGGCGAGCTAGTTTGGTATATTTGCCCTAAAACTAGCTTACCCCGGATATAAATTGTTATGTAACCAGCGGGGCCGACGGGACTTGAACCCGCGATCTTCGGCTTGACAGGCCGATATGTTAAACCTCTACACCACGGCCCCTGTGCAACGCATGATACTATAAACTTCGCATTAAGTCAAGTCAAAAGTACATACCCTCGCTTCAACCTGCGCTCCACCTGGGCCTGAGCTTCCTGGGTTGCTTCCTTCAAAGTGGGGAACTCCAGTATCTGCTGCTGATATTGGTTGGTCCCCAGGCGGCCCCAGGAAAGGTGGACGGCCCACGCGCCGAACAGCGTCAGCTCCACCGCGATGGCATACCAACGGCGCTCATTCTCCTCCGGTCGGATGCGTGCGAAGACTCCTACCAACATATCGGAAAGATAGCCCCCTGATCGTTTTTGGCAAGTCTAGCATCACCATAAGCAGCCGGGTTTCTATGCCGATCCACCGACCCGCTCCACCAGCCAGGATTGCCCAACGGTGAAGAAAACCAGCCCGGCCAAACTCAACCAGCCGAACCAATCCCCCAGGTGTGTGGTGAGCGTGCCCTTGCCGTCACCCAACGGCAGATCGGAGATGAGCGTGGCCTCGCGGCCCTTCGGATCCACCGCCAGTGCCAGAATGCGCCCGTAGGGATCGACGACGACGGAATCGTAACCGCCGCCATCCGACTTGACCATGGCAACGCGATTTTCCACAGCGCGGAAGACGGTGTGCGCGTAATGCTTCTCGGCAATGCCCGACCAGTCATTGGAGGGCACCGCCACGAGCTGCGCACCCTGACGCACCATGCGCTGCGTGGTATCGGTGTAATCCTGATCGTAGCAGATGATAGTTGCCAGCTTGCCCAGCCCGGCATCGTAGACCGGATAGGTGCCCCGCGTTGGGCTGGTTTCCCCGGCGAAGACTACCGGGTGATCCTTGCCAAACACCCCCAGAAAGGTGCCGGAGGGATCGATGATGGTCGCTTCGTTACGGAATATGCCTTCGGTCACATCGACCATATATCCGACGGCGAGATATACTCCCAGATCCTGGGCCAGCTCTGTCAGTCCCAGCGGGTCGCTGACCTGGGGGTCATATTGCAGCGCCCCTTCAGGCCAGACGATAAACTCGGCGCCTCGCTCCGCAGCATCGCGGGTCTGTTCCACCATGCGCGAGTGCAGTTTTGCGACCATTTCACTCTCACCCTGATTGGCGGAAATGATGGGCGAAGAATCGGGTTGAATGGCCGCCACGCGCACAACTGACGTGCTCGGCTCGCGGAACATAATCAGACTGAGCGCCGCCCAGGCCACCAGCGCTGCACCTGCACCCACAAGCCAGCCTCGCACGCGGCGCAGCTCTGGCGATGGCATCTCGGGGTCCAAATCCCAACGCCGATCAAAGAGCCACAGCACACCCTGTGCCAGGGCGTAGTTGACCAGGATGATGAGGAAACCCATACCGATGATGCCGAAAATGCTCACCGGCTGGATCAACCACGGCTGCCCGTAGTGTGTGTAGGCGACAAAGGCCCACGAGCCAGCGATGGGGATGAAGAGGCGAATCATCTCGATGGCAGCTGCGGTTATCGAGCCCTGGAGTACGAACCAGCGATAACCGGTGCGTTCGTGGAATCTACGGTTTCCGCCCTCCGTCAGCAGCGAGATGAAGAAGATCGCCAGCGGGAGGTAAGACATGAAAGTGCCGGAGCCACCGAAAATCGGCCCCAGGTAGCCCTGCAACCAGACAAACGTTGCCAGCGCTGGCGCTACCCGCGAGAGCTCGCGCGGCATCACACGGTATTGCGCCACCAAAACCGGCGCCCAGCCAATCCAGGCCAGGAACCACCAATCATACGGCGGAAATGCCATCAGAAATGCCAGACCGCTAATTACACTCAACGCTATTCCAATGACCACCCGCAGGATAGTCTGTTTCTGCAAAAATCGCATTTCTATCTCCCCTCGCTAAGGCCAAACATTGCACCTCGCTGTTTACAAACAAGCCGTATTATACTGGGTTTAACAGAAATAGAAACTGATCACGAGCTTTAGCCATCAGATCCAGCGGCGTGGGAGCCGTCTCTGCCAATTAGTTACCTTTTTCGCGGATGTGGGCGGGAATGGGATCACCCGCGCCAAGGTTGCGCTTCAAAGTCAGCGGCAAGTATAAGGTACTTAACTTTTGCACAAAAGCAAAAAAGCCTTGCTATCGCCGCACCGCCGTGAACAGACGGTGCTGGAGGCTTCCACAGCAAAAAATCCCAGCACCGGATCTTCAGGCCGGTGCGTGAGTAAAGCCCAATCCGTTTCCTGCAAAAGCTAGGTAAACTAGGCATCCTGTCCGTAGAACGCTTCGCCTTCGGTGGGGCAGGTGACCTCCACGCTGGTGTTGTAGCACGTCTCCTGGCCCGTATCGATGATAGCGTAAGTATAGACCAAAGTGCTGACGACCGATTCTCCATTCACTATTCTCCACGATAGCCTCCGGCGGGGGCATCTTCTGAGCGCAAACGCCTTGTTGAACGATCAAACTCATCACGGCCGCTAACAACACTGTAAACGGTTTCCAATACTTGACAGACATTTCTGACTCCTGTGTTTTGAAATTATATTCTCGAGAGCGCGGATGATTTTTCGGGAAGGTGGCTTGCTCTTACTATACCAGCTCTTACTCTACCAAAAAATGGGAGCGGGCTGTAGTGCGCCAATCATACCTGTGCACCGGTCGCCGTGAGCGGCGTATCCGCACGCCCTACCCAGCGGTCAAAGTGCTGGTGCTCACTCTTCATAACACAAAAGCGGCGGCGCTTTTTGCTACTCCAACCACTTGCCAAAAACAGTCTCTCACTTTTCGAGACAAAAAAAAACTTCCTCCGCCAAGCGGAGGAAGTTTTCTGTCTCTCAAGAAGGGGAAGGTTTTTTCAGCGGATACCGATGTCGATTGGGGAAGCTATTTAATCGTGGACTTCTTGACCGCCTCCAAGATGAGCAGCGCATCTCCTCTTTGGTACGGCCTGCGGTCGTAAGAGCTCCATTTCCGGCGTGTTTCAAAGGCGGTCGCTTTCAGCATCCTGAGCACTTCCTCTCGGGTTGTGATGCCTACCAACGAACGCTCTTCGATCCGCTCGATCATCTCGCCGCCCTCGTATACCTCGAAAATCAAGATTGTTTCTTTCCTCCGCCCCGTTAGCACTTGTCAACCTACCAGGCGCCGGATTTCACCCTTGACAGTCTCGACCACGCCCGCTGGCGTGAGTGGAGCGTCTTCCATCAGGTCCAAAAAGAGATCGAACACCAACGTTCCTCCTAAAGTAAGATGGCGGTTGATGTTCCTCAAGGCCGCGAGGCGTTCCTCGTCATCCAGAAAATGATCAAAGCTGCCGGAGAGAAAGGCAGCCGGAAAAGTTCGCCCCGCGTCAAAGCTGCTCGCATCCCCGGCGATCAGCGTGATACACTCTCGCAACCGAGGCTCTTCCGCCAGCTTACGCCGAAACTGCGCACGCATCGCGGGTGATGGCTCTACACAATAAACTTCGATTCCGCACCGCGCCAGTGGGAGGGCAATCCGCCCAGATCCAGCACCAATGTCGAGTATCTCGCCGCTTTCCTCCGCGTAATGTGAGAAGAAATCGATGTTGTCCTTGCAGTCGAAAAGATCGTAGAGGTGGGCTGATTTCTCGTACCCGCTTTGTTTTCTCACCTTGGCCCCGTTCCCTCAAAAATATCCCGTTCCAAGCGCGACAAGTGTTTCTCAAAGTCCCTGCGGCTCTCACAAACCGCTGCTGCTGCAAGAATACTCTCACTTGCCCAACCGGAGCGGGTCAAGTGCCCATGTAGTGTCGCCACTCGCTTCAACAATCCTTTATGGGCCGCGGTCACGATACTCCGAGCATGACGATTCTCGCCGAAGATCCATCCTCGCAGTCGAACCATTCCTTGCCACTCGCCGATGATCCTCACGCTCTTGCTATCCTGCTTTAACCACAGGTTGAAACGAGAGAACCCCTTCTTGCCGTCCACCGTCACGGTCTCGAAGAGGGTATGTGCCCAAAGCTCGGTCAAACCAGCTGTCAAACCGCGTCCGGAGGTTTCTACTTTGCGTGGGCATTCCCAGTCGAAGGTGTCTTGATGCCACAATTCCCACTTAGCACCGGGGTCTGCGTCTTTCAAACTTCTTTTGCCGTTCATCAGTTTGTCTTATGCATCTGGTGCCAAGGCTTG
>CAZANJ010000261.1:0-4906 GCA_964486415.1 uncultured Anaerolineales bacterium | reverse complement strand
AAGCCTGCTTTCGCAACAAAACTTCAGAAGATAGACGGGGGCATGCACAAGAACACGTCTACGAAGACATCTCCTACCGAAATCTCCATCGATCAATGCACGTATCAGCGTCGTAACTTGTATTTACAGGACCTCGCTGGACGAGCGGGAGATAGACGCGGCGCGGGTTAACGGCGCTGAAAGCCTTGATTGTGAACGCGGAGTTGACCCCATCATCGATCCGGGCTGTGTTGATGATGAAGCTAGATGTATCGCCAGAGACCGAGATGAAACCGGTGTAGGTCAGAGTTAGCACCACGCTGGGGCTGAGGCTGCCTGTCCAGGTGATGATATGCGTCTCATCCTGATAGCCACACGCCCCACTTGTACATACGGGATCAGCCGCCAGGGTCAAGCTGGGAGGCAAGGTGTCGGTGAGATAGACCGGGCGGGCCAGCATATCGCCGGTGTTGGCGAGGGTCAGGGTGTAGGCCAGCGTGCGCGTCGGCGCGCCGTTGGAGGCGATGGTGGTGGGACTGACCTGTTTACGTGAGGTGGAAAGATCGGGGCGCGCGCTCAGAACCGCGAGGAAGACGTCGCTGGCGTAGGGGATGATGTCGCCGGGATTGCACAGGCCGTCGGTGCCACAGGTGGTGTCGTAGGCATTCGCAGTGGGGAAGTCAGTGGACTCGGTCATCCCGGTCACGTAGACGGTGCCACTGCCATCGGTCGCGACGCTGTAGCCCATATCCTGATCACTGCCCCCCAGGAAGGTAGACTGCAATAGCGAGGCCGTGCCGCTCTGTGCAGTATCGATCTCGGCGACGAAGGCGTCACTGCGACGATAAGTATCGTAATTGCAGGTGCCATCGGTGCCGCAAGTCGTGTCGTAGGCGTAGGGCGTTGTTGGAAAGTCCGGGGAGGTGGTCCAGCCTGTGACATAAACCCGTTTAGCGATGTTATGGGCGATGCCGTGGGCGACGTCGATGCCCACACCACCGAGGAACGTCGCGTAGACCAAGGAGGAATTCCCGCTCTGCGTGGTATCGATCCGGGCGAGAAATGCTTCTTTATTATAATTGTAGCTGTCCTGGTAAGCGTTTGGCGTGGGAAAGTCGCTTGAGGACGTCTCGCCTGTCTGGTAAACGTTGCCTGCGTCATCCACGGCAAGATGCCATCCGCTATCGATGCCGCTGCCACCCAGGAAGGTCGCATAGAGCAGGTGGCTGCCGGTGGGATCAAGCTTGGCGATGTAGACGTCCTCGTCGCCGACGGCGTGGTCGCTCTGGTAGGCGTTCTGCGTGGGGGCGTCGGTGGATTCAGTGAAGCCGCCGACGTAGGCGTTGCCGGTGCTATCGACGGCGAGGTCGTAGGCGAAGTCGGCCGCGCTCCCGCCAAGGTACGTGGCGTAGGTCAGCGCGGCCGGGCCAGCTTGAGTCAGGTCGAACCGGGCGACGAAGATGTCGGAATAACCTTCATCGCTGCCGGCGTCATAGTTGCAGTCGCCGTCGGTGCCGCAGGTGCGGTCGTAAGCGCCCTCCGTCGCGGGGAGGTCCGGGGACCAGGTATAACCGGCCAGGAAAACCACATCGCCATCCACGGCGATCCCACCGTAGGCCACCTCGGAACTGCTCCCACCAAAATAGGTGCTGTAGAGCAGCGCGCTACCATCGGCGCTCAATTTGGCGAAGAAAGCATCCAGGTAATAGTTGCCGCCTTGTTTGTTGCAGTCGCCGTCGGTGCCGCACGCCGTATCGTATGCGCCGGAGGTGGTGGGAAGATCGGCGGATTGGGTGAAGCCGGTGACGACCGCGTTGCCCGCGTCATCCACAACGATGCCCTCCCCCGCGTCCCCCCGGCTCCCGCCGAGATAGGTGGCATAGACGAGGGAGTCGGCGCCGCTCTTGCTGGGATCGATCTTGGCGATGACGACGTCGCTGTAGCCCCGATAGCCCTGGTAGGCGTTCTTCGTTGGGAAGTCGCCCGCGCCCGTGGTGCTGACCACGTAGATGAAGCCCTGATCGTCGACCGCGATGTCATTTCCCTGCTCGGCGCTGCTGCCGCCCAGGTAGGTGCCGTAGTCGAGGGTGGGATCGATGACCAGGGGATAACGCGGATCGTAGTCGTCCGCGACCGAAAAGCCGCAGGTGCGCGGGCCGTAGAGCGTGAAGTGCACGGCGACTGCGATCCGCTCGCCGTCAATTTCCTGGTAGGCGGTGGGACGGCTATCGCGCAACTCGCCCCCGGCAAAGGGAATATGTAACACACCATCCGCCCCTATCCAAAGGTCGTCTGTGTCTCGGTAGCGCAACTGGATTTGAGAGACATCCCCGCCCGGTTCGATGCGGAACGTATACTTCAAGATGCCGGGATCGAGGGCGTAGTACAGATCGACGCCGGGATAGAGATCGGCGTAACGGAGCTGCCTGTAGGCAGGGAGACCGGTGCGCCACCGTTCGGGGTCGTTGCCGAGGAAGACGTTGACTTGAGCGCCCGATGGCGCCTCACCGGCCGGGCGCACCGCCCGCGCGCCGACGAAGTCCACGCGCAGTGTCGCTTGAGCTGCCACCATTTGCACCCCGTTCTCGCCAAAATCGAGCGTGTAGCCAGGCCCCTGAGCGTAGTAGGCGCTTTCGGCGCCGCGCTGCCCGCGATTGGGGATGAAGGCATAGGGGCCAGGAACGGGGGCCGCGAGGCTCTTGCGACCGAGATTAACGGGAGCTTCAACGTCCCGTGGAATCCGGTTCGATGCGGGAAGGAGAAGCACGACCGACAGCACGAGAACAACCAGCGCTCCTTTTCGCCACCACAAAGCTTTCATACAACGCCTCCTTCGCCCCCAAGCTCAGGCGCATATCTTACTGATTATCCACACCCCACCAAGCGTACCGCAACCCGTCGCTGGTGTAGTAGCTGAGGTGGGGCCGGTCGGCGCTATCCAACGCCAGCGCGGAGTAGGAACCGCTTTCCACCGTCTCAATCTGCCACGCTGCCCCATCCCAACGGGCATATTTGACCGCCTGCTCATCAAAATTGTAATAACTGATCCGGGGCCGGTCGGCGCTATCCAACGCCAGCGAGGTGTAAAAGCCGGTTCTACTCCCGCTCTCCAGCGTCGTGATCAGCCAGTGTGTGCCATCCCAGCGCGCGTAACGCACTTCCTCACAATAACCGCCCGGTATCCGGCAATAGCTGATGTGGGGGCGACCGGCGCTGTCCAGCGCGATTGACGGGCTCCGGCCCTCGACGTCCACCGTCTGGACGTCCCAGCCTGCGCCGTCCCGCTGGGCATACTTGAGCAGTTCGTTGGTCATATCCCAGTAGGCCAAGTGAAGCTGGTCCCCGTCATCTATCGCCATTGATATTCTGCTAGGGCTGTCTGTTGTTTGCGCGTCTACCGTCTCGGATCGCCAGGCCGCGCCGTTCCAATAGGTGTGCGCGATGCCATCCCAGATGCCGTGGACGATGTGCGGCCTCCCGGCGTTGTCCAGCACCAGCGCGACGGCTTGCGAGGTGGAGTTAAACTCTTTTGTAAGCAACGCTTGAGTCTGCCAGGTCGCGCCATCCCAGGCGGCGTAGTGCAACGTGTCGCCCCAGGCTGGATCGTCCTTGTTGTAGGCGACGTGGGGACGCCCCGCCCCGTCCAGGGCCAGCCCGGCGTAGTCGAAGGCGTAATCCCACTCTCCCTGATCCACGGCCCGGGTCTGCCAGGCGGCGCCATCCCAGGCGGCGTACCGGAGCTGCATACGATCCTGGTCGGTGTAGACGATGTGGGGATGTTCCGCTTGATCCAGGACGATGGAACTGTAGCGGCCAGGCTCTCCGCCCTCGACAATGGCCTCCGTCTGCCACGTGGTGTCCTCCCGGTGGGCGTATTTGAGGGTCTTGTTTTTGAGCAGGTAGATGAGGTGAGGCTGCCCGGTGTTATCCAGGGCCAGGGAAGATATTTCCCTGTGCAGCAGCAGATCGCTTTCTACCGTTTCGGCCTGCCAGGTTCCGTCCCGGCGGGCATAGTGCACGCTGTCCTCCGCGCTCAAGTAGTAACTTGCGTGGGGGATGTCGCTGTCGTCCAACGCCAGCGAAAGGGCCTCAATGCTGTCGTCGGAATTATAAAGCGTCTCGTTCTGCCACTGACCGCCATCCCACCAGGTGTAATTGAGCCGCCAAGCATACTCCTCGCCGCCAACGGCGTAAATGGCATAGTAGAGAATGCGCGGATCGCCAGCGCTGTCCAGGGCCAAGGCGTTCTCGCTGATGGAATAACCCGTCGCAACGGTCTCGGTCAGCCAGTCGCCGTCGCTAACCGCCTTGCAAGCATGGTATAGATGATCTGTGTCGTCGCCAAACGCAGAGATGCTGTAGCTGATGTGGGGCAGGTCGTTGGCATCCAGCGACAGGGTCGTGTTTCGGGAGCTGATGGTCGAGACCAGTTCTTCAATGGTGTCAATCTGCCAGGCGGAGCCATCCCAGTGTGCGTACTTGACGGCTGTGCCGCTGAATCCCTGGGCGTCTCGATAGGCGATGTGCGGATGACCCTGACTATCTACGGCGATGTAGCTGTCCCATCCGCCGTCATAGTCCACCGTCTCGGAGATCCAGTCAGAGCCATCCCAATGGGCGTATTTCAGATCGCCGGCGTCGTAGTTGTAGTAGCTGATGTGCGGATAGTCGTCCTTGTCCAGCGCGATGGCGGCCCAGGCGCCCATCTGGAAGCCGGGGTCGACCACCTCGACTTGCCAGTCTGCCCCATCGTGCCAGGCGTGGTAGAGCTTGACCCCGCCGTAGGCTACGTGGGGATGACCGGCGCTGTCTATGGCGATGCCACCCTGGCTGATGCTGTGGATGGAGGGCGGGCAGTCCACGCACTGGGTATGCCACGTCATCGGCGGATAGTTGCGCGCGACCAACGGCAGGAAGATTTTCGCCG
>CAZANJ010000260.1:0-4918 GCA_964486415.1 uncultured Anaerolineales bacterium | reverse complement strand
CCCGATACCCCCAAACAAACTGCGATCAAGAAGAGCCAAAGTCTCACCACAGACAAACCACAGCCAGCAACCAGAGATCCTTGCCGAAAGATCGTTTGCTCAAAGAGTGATGCTGCGGTATACTTGAAAGGAAAAGCCACGCGGCTCACAGGAAACCGAGGTAATTAGCAAGGAGGATAGAGCCGCCTAGTAGCCCGCCCTTACAAGAAAATACCACTCAATGGCCGATAAGAAATACACACTGTCCTTCACCTCCGGCGCTCTTCTCTACCGAGAATCGCTTACCATAGCGGAACTGTTCGAAGAACTGAAAGATTGGGGAGCAGTGCGCGAGCGGGTGATAGATGAAAACTTGTTGCAGATGCGGACGTTGAATGCGTCCAAGCGTATCTTTCAAGAAGTATCCTCACGGCTGAAGCATCTGACCCCTGACGAATTAGCGCTTCTACTCACTGGCAATCCCCAGGAGCAAGCCCATATGCTCTGGCTAGCCATCTGCAAACGCTATCGCTTTATCTACGATTTTGCGGTCGAGGTGGTGCGGGAGAAGTTTATCCGCCTCGATTTCGATCTCTCTTACGACGACTACGACATTTTCTTCAACAACAAGGCAGAGTGGCATCCGGAAGTGGCCGGGGTGGCCGAATCGACGCGCAAGAAGTTGCGCCAGGTGCTCTTCAGAATGATGCGCGAAGCGAACCTCTTGTCGTCTGACAATCAAATCTTGCCCGCGATGCTGACACCTCATGAAGTCGAGGTTATCGCCGCCGATTCGCCATCTCTTCTTTTAGCATTCCCTATACCCCACACCGAGATCCAGGAGTGGCTTGATGATTCAACCTAACAATCTATCTATCCCTGAACGTTTCGAGCATCTCTTCGACCTGATTTCCAGTGAGCGGTTTTTGCTAAAGCAGGGCCTGGGTAACGAAATTCCTTTCTTCATCTGCCCCTTCCCGCCCGAAGAGACGCTCGCGATGGAACGTATGGTTCACCAATTAGCCCGCAGGCTGGAACAGAGTGGGGTAGAGGTACTAATGGTCAACTTATACGATCTCTCGATTGAGTTGCTCCAGAAGCGAGGGGTTTGGAATCGCATTCTTGAGATTGAGGAGACGGTGAGTAAGGCAAGGCTCAAGGAATTGTTGCTGGGGGTTCTCGATCCAGAGGCCCACCTGGTGCCCGCTATCGCTGGCAAGATGGAGGAAAAGTCCTTCAACGTGATGTTTATCACCGGTGTGGGAGAGGTCTTCCCCTATATCCGTTCTCACAATGTCCTGAATAACCTCCAGAGCACGGCCAAAGAGCAGCCGACGGTGATGTTTTTTCCAGGGACGTATGAGCAGTCGTTAGAGTCCGGTGCATCACTCGATCTATTTGGTCGCTTGCATGATGATAAATACTATCGGGCGTTCAATATTTATCGCATTGGCATTTGATTATTTAGGGAGTTGATATATGGCGCTGTCCACCATTTTCAAAAAACCCATTGATCGACCCATTGAGGGCGTGATCAAAGCCGACGACGAGGCGCATTTGAAGCAGGAAGTCGAGGAATACATCCTGACAAATGAGGTCACTAAGCGACTGGATGCGTTTTTGGCGGCTTACAACGATTATCAGGGAGCTAACGGTGTTTGGATCAGTGGCTTCTTCGGTTCCGGCAAGAGTCATCTGCTCAAGATGCTGGCGTTGCTCTTCGACGACCGAGAGGTCAATGGCACCGCGGTACGGGAGATTTTCCTTCCGAAGATAGAGGATGGTTTTCTCCGGGCTGACCTGGAGCGTGCCCTCGCCGTGCCCTCTCAGGGCATTCTCTTCAACATCGACCAGAAGGCCGACGTGATCAGCAAGACGGAGTTGGACGCCCTGCTGGCGGTCTTTATGAAGGTGTTCGACGAGATGTGCGGCTACTACGGGAAGCAGGGCTACATCGCCCAGTTCGAGCGCGATCTGGACAGCCGTGATCAATACGATGACTTCAAGCGGGTTTTTCAGGAGGTCGCTGGTCTCCCATGGGAACGGGGCCGGGAGCAGGCCTTGCTGGAGATGCATCACATCACCACTGCTTATGCCCAGGTGACCGGAACGCCCGCTGGGAGTGCTCAAGGCATTCTCGACAAGTACCGTGCTGACTATCGGGTGAGCATTGAAGACTTTGCCGAGAAGGTTCAAGCATATATTGATCGTCAGGAGCCGGATTTTCATTTGATCTTCTTCGTGGACGAGGTGGGGCAGTACATCGCCGATAACGTCAAGTTGATGACCAACCTGCAGACGGTGGCTGAGAGTTTGGCGACCAAGAGCCGAGGGCAAGCGTGGATCATCGTCACCGCCCAGGAGGATATGAACCTCGTCTTTGGCGACGCGGGCAAGCAGCAGACCAACGACTTCTCCAAGATTCAGGATCGTTTCCAGACACGTATGAAACTGACCAGCGCCGACGTCGAAGAGGTGATCCGCAAGCGGCTGTTGGCCAAGAACGAGCGCGGACGTGTGCGGCTATCGACGATCTACGACGAGCAGAAGAACAACTTCAAGACCCTCTTTGATTTCGGCGATGGGTCCCAGAGCTACCGTAGTTTCCGTGATCGGGAACACTTCATCCAGAGCTATCCCTTCATTCCTTATCAGTTTCCGCTCTTCCAGTCGGCCATTCAGAGTCTCTCTATGCATAACGCCTTCGAGGGCTGGCATAGCAGTGTGGGCGAACGCTCGATGCTGGGCGTCTTTCAACAGGTGGCAGTTGAGATCAGCGATCACGAGATGGGCCAGTTGGCGACCTTTGATCTGATGTTCGAGGGCATCCGCACGGCGCTCAAATCGCAGATTCAGCAGTCCGTTTTGACCGCCGAGACTCATCTGGGTGATCCTTTCGCCGTCAGGGTGTTGAAAGCCCTTTTCCTGGTCAAGTACGTCAAGGAATTCAAGGCGACGGCCCGCAACGTGACGGTGTTGATGATTGAGCGCTTCGATACTGACTTGCCCGCGCTCCACGGGCGGGTGGAGGAGGCGCTCAATCTGCTGGAACAACAGACCTATATCCAGCGCACGGGTGAGGAGTACGAATATCTGACCGACGAAGAGAAGGATATCGAGCAGGAGATCAAGAACACGGACGTGGAGACATCGGCTGTGGCCGAGGAGTTGGGGAAGTTAATCTTCGATCACGTGATCAAAGACCGCAAAATTCGTTATGATGAGAACGATCAGGACTATCCCTTCTCTCGCAAGCTCGATGACCGACTGCTGGGGCGCGAGTATGAGTTGACCATCCACGTCATCAGTCCCTTTCACGAGCACGCGGGCCAGGAAGCGATTTTGCGCTCACAGGCGATGGGGCGGGATGAATTGCTGGTGCTGATGCCCCTCAGTGACCGGCTGATGCGCGATTTGCTGATGTACAAGCGCACCGATAAATACGTGCGCCAGAATATGACGACGGCACAGCAGGAAACGAGACACCGCATCCTGACCGAAAAGCAATTGCAGAACACCAAGCGGTACAATGCGATCCGCACGTTGGTCGAGGATCTGCTGGGTGAAGCCACGCTCATCCTGGAGGGGCGTGACCTGGATATCGGTAGCAGCGACCCCAAGACGCGTATCGTCAAGGGATTTCACGCTTTGCTGGCCCGCGCTTATCCCAACCTCCGTATGTTGCGCGGCATCGACTATGATCAGAGCGACGTGCCGAGCCTTCTGCAACCCGAGCGAACGTTCCTGGGTGATGACCCGGTGATGTTCAACGAGGCAGAGCAGGAGGTACTGGCTTTTGTGCGAGGCAACAACCGCCAGGGGCTGCGTACTACGATGCACTCGCTGGTCAACCATTTTGAGCATAAGCCCTATGGCTGGTACCTGGCCGCCATTCAGGGCACCGTGGCCAAGTTGCTGGCACGGGGCAAGGTGGAGATGCAACGCGACGCGCAGATATTGGAAGGCGATGAGCTAGAACAGGCGCTGCTCAACACCCACGCCTATGCCAACCTGGTGGTAGAGCCGCAGATTGATTTCACCAATGGACAGGTGCGCGCGCTGCGTGATTTCTATGGCGAGTTCTTCGATCATCCTACGTCAACAAGAGAGCCGAAAGCGCTGGGCCAGGAGACGGCCGAGGCGTTCCAGGATCTGCAGGATGATCTGGTCGAGTTTCAGCGCCAATCGAGTGAGTACCCGTTCCTCGCGGCACTGCGCGAGCCGATTGAGCAACTGAATGAGCTGACCAACAGGCGATATACCTTCTATCTGACCGAGTTGCACCACCACGAGGATGACCTGTTTGATATGAAGGAGCAGGTATTCGATCCCATACGCCGGTTTATGAGCGGATCGCGGCGCGAGATCTACGATGAGGCCCGACGCTTTCTGGAGGCGGAGGAGGCTAACTTCTCGTATCTGGAGGGTGATGAAGCCTCTCGCCTGCGTGAAATTCTGACGGACGCCCAGGTCTATGCGGGCAACCGTATGCAGGAAGCGAAGCAGCTCCTCGATACGCTGAAGGCAGAGGTCGAGGCGCGAGTGGCGCAGGAGCGCGAGGCGACTATTGAGAATCTACGTGTCTATCAGGATCGCCTGGAGGGTACCGATGAGTTCGCATTGCTCACCGAGGAAGAGCGAGCGAGGCTGCGCAGGCCATTCGACGAGCTGGCGCGACAGATCGAGCGTCAACGCTTGATCGCCGTGATGCGCGATAGCCTCCGGCGCTTCCAGGAGAGCCGCTACCCGCGATTGTGGCAGCAGATGACGGAGTGGGCCACGCCGACGCGCGAAGAGATTGGTGAGGACACTGATGAGGATACCGCCTGCCGAGAGCCAGCGCCGGAGTACGTGGGACGCGCAGCGCTCGTTATCCCGTTCGCAAAGCCCTGGCTGGGCAATGAAGAGGACGTTGAGGCCTACCTCGACGCGCTGCGCA
>CAZANJ010000259.1:1947-4920 GCA_964486415.1 uncultured Anaerolineales bacterium | reverse complement strand
TACCAAACGAAGGAGGAAACAAGAAAATGACCAAGAAATCACGCAACGATGAGGAACGCAGAATACCACTCTCCCCGGCCCAGATGGTTCAGCCGGGAATGAAGAACATAGCAGAGGCCGCGCCGAGCGCTGCACCGGGGATGAAAGCTCCAGACACCTCCGAGATGCGAGAGGAATACCACTACGTCCTCGCCGACCTCAAGCGCATCGGCGTCATCGCCCTGGTGATGCTAGCGGTACTGATCGCGCTGGTGCTGCTGCTCCCCTGATCCGCGCGTTAACAGCGTGCAACACTGTCTTAACGGAGTTGAAACACACAAAACCCCAAAATAGGGTATACTATGCTCGCAGTGCCTGGGGGCAAACCGTCCCGCCCCGGTTTGTTCTCAGGCACGAGCTCTTTGCCTCCTAGTTTTTTTTGCGAGCGTCAGAAGGCGTCAGGTTGACATTGGGATTTGCCTGGCGCCTTAACGCTTTCTACCCCTCCCCATTTTCCCAGTCCATTTTTCTGAACCTAATCGGGCAACCATAAGGGCAACCACGAGGGTTGCCCCTACAATCTGCACAATTTGCAATCCGACCCCTTTTCTGCTACCATTCTCACATGTCCGATAAACTCGAGGGCTCCGTCGAGCGCATCACCTATTACAATGAGGAGAACGGCTACTCCGTCATCCGCCTCAACGTCGGCGGGCGCTCTGATCTGGTGACCGTCGTTGGGAACCTGCCGGAGGTGCAGCCGGGCGAGAGCCTGCGCCTGGAGGGCCAATGGGCCAACCATCCCAAGTATGGGCGCCAGTTCAAGGCCGAGTGGTGCAAGCAGGTGCTGCCCGCTACCGCCGAGGGCATCAAGGCCTACCTCGGCTCCGGAATGATCAAGGGCATCGGGCCGGTCATGGCGGGGCGCATCGTGCTGCGCTTCGGCGAAGAGACCCTACGCGTGCTCGACGAGGAGCCGAAGAAGCTGCGCTCGGTGCTCGGCATCGGCCCCAAGCGGGCGGCCTCCCTCGCCAAGTCATGGGAGGAGCAGAAGCACATCCGTGCGGTGATGATGTTCCTCCAGAGCCACGGCGTCTCCACCAACCTGGCGGTCAAGATATACAAAACCTATGGCGACGACTCGCTCCAGGTGGTGCAGGAGGACCCTTACCGGCTGGCGCGGGACATCTGGGGCGTGGGCTTCAAGACCGCCGACAAGGTGGCCCGTGACCTGGGGCTGCCCCACGACGCGCCATCGCGGGTGCAGGCCGGCGTGGCCTACGCGCTGAGCCGCCTGGCCGACGAGGGCCACGTCTACGCGCCGGAGGATGAGCTCCTGGAGGAGGCCGTCCCGCTGCTCGAAGTCGAGCCCGCGCTGATCCGAGAGGCCATCACGGAGCTGGACGCCGAGGAAGTGGTGCGCCGCGAGCAGTTGATCTACCCGCTCCCTCATACCTCCTCCCCTGCGGATACACCTTCAACCTCCCTCCCTTTGGGGGGGACAGAGGGGGGGGCATCCGTCCGGGAGGAACAAACGGTCTACCTGGCCCCCTTCTACTACGGCGAGATCGGCGTCACCAACCGGCTGCGCGATCTGGTCGAAAGCCCCAGCACCCGGCTGGCCCCCTTCCGCAGCGTCGATTGGGACGCGCTGCTGACCCAACTGGCCCGCGAATCCGCCATCCAGCTTTCGGCCGAGCAGCGGCAAGCGGTGCGAGCGGCGCTCACCAACAAGGTGACCGTGCTCACCGGCGGCCCCGGCACGGGCAAAACGGTCACGGTTCGCACCGTCATCGCCGCGCTGGAGGCCTTCCATCGCAAGTACGCTCTCTGCGCCCCCACCGGTCGCGCCGCCAAGCGTCTCTCCGAGGCCACCGAGCGCCCGGCCAAGACGGTCCATCGGCTGCTGGAATACTCCCCGCGCGACGGCTTCCGCCGCAACGATCAGAATCCCCTGGAGGTGGATTGTCTGATCGTGGACGAGGCCTCGATGTTGGACCTGCTGCTGACCAATCGGCTGCTCAAGGCGGTCGAGCCGGCGGCGCACGTGCTCTTCGTCGGCGACGTGGATCAGCTCCCATCGGTCGGCGCCGGGGACGTGCTGCGTGACATCATCGCCTCCGATCGCGTGGCCGTGATCCGCCTGACCAAGATCTTCCGCCAGGCCGCCGACAGCGGCATCGTGGTCAACGCGCATCGCATCAACCAGGGCCAGTTCCCCGTGCTCAACGAGTTCGACGACTTCTACTTCTTCTCCAAGGAGAATCCCGACGAGGCCGCCGCGCTGCTGGTGGACGTCGTCAAGCGCCGCGTGCCGCACAAATTCGGGCTGGACGCGCTGGACGAGGTGCAGGTGATGGCGCCGATGTATCGCGGCTCCTGCGGCGTCTCCAACCTCAACCGCAGGTTGCAGGAGGCGCTCAATCCGCCATCACCGCGCAAACGGGAGAAACAGGTGGGCGGGCGCACCTTCCGCGTGGGGGATAAGGTCATGCAGACGCGCAATAATTATGACCAGGATGTATACAACGGTGACATCGGGCGAGTGACGCGCATCGACACGGTGGAGCAGACGCTGACGGTGCGCATCGACGACCGGCCCGTGCTCTACGATTGGGCCGAGCTCGACGAGCTGATGCACGCCTTCTGCATCAGCACGCACAAAGCCCAGGGCAGCGAGTACACGGCGGTGGTGATGCCGATCATGACCCAGCATTATTTGTTGTTACAGCGCAATCTGCTCTACACCGCCATCACCAGGGCCAAGGAGCTGGTGGTGCTGGTCGGCACGCGCAAGGCGATCTGGATCGCGGTGAAGAATGATAAGGTCAGCGAGCGCCATTCGGGCCTCAGCGTGCGGCTGCGGGAGAAGGTCTGAACTTCCCGCCGGGATTTCGAAGAGATCAAAAGTCGGCGGGTATGGAAACCCGCCCTACATTCTCATGCCTATGTAGGGCAGTCGGCGGGTATGGAAACCCGCCCTACATTCTCATG
>CAZANJ010000259.1:0-1847 GCA_964486415.1 uncultured Anaerolineales bacterium | reverse complement strand
CTATGTAGGGCAGGTTTCCATACCTGCCGCTCTCTTACTGTGCCAAATCTGTTAGAGCGTTGAAACTCATGGTATAATTTCCTCACATATGGAAAAAACCCCGTCTCACATTCCCACAGGCGGACTGATTTGGCTGCAAGCCCGTGTGACTGATCCCGATCTTATCGCGTGGCTGGGTATAGGCTGGGCCGCGCTATGCGGCGTCATCGCCTCGGGCGGCCTCGGCGGGCGCTGGCTGCGCCTGGCCCTGCTGATCCTGCTCGTCGATGGCGGCTGGGGCACGCTTTGGGGTGCACTGACAAACACCGACTGGCTCACGCCGCTGCGGCGCTGGCGGAAAGCCGGCCCATGGCAAGCGAGCGAACCGGTCGGCGCATTGCCCTACACGCTCCCCCATTCGCCCGCCGGACGCGCCGCCCGCTGGCTGGGGCAATTGCGCTCCTGGTGGCGCGAGGTGCTCCGCCCCACCCACGGCGCGGCGGTCTCCGCCGTCATCATCGCCCTGCCGGTGACGCTGGTGCTGGGGATGACGTTGGGGCCGAGGCTGCTGCTGCTGAGCCTGGCCGCGCTGGCCGTCATGCAAATGGGGCTGGTCTGGAAGGGCGACCGCGCCGCCTTTGCGCCCGGATGGGACGCCATCGTCTCCGTGATGTTGCCCTGGCTGGCCGGACACGTCGCCTTCGGCATGCTCACGCCGCGCTCGATGGCTCTGGCGGCGGCGTTCGCGCTGGCCTGGGGCGGCAGTTGGCGGGCTGAATCGCTCGGCGGACGCCTGCTGACGGTCGGGGCCCAGATTCTGGCGGTCGCGATCCTCATCGCCGCGCAGCATCCCCTGGCGGCGGGCGCCTCGCTGCTGCTGCTCTTCCCCCAGATGATTCTGCTGCCCTGGCTTCGACGCGGGCAATCCATCTCCTGGTACGTGCGCCACGCCCGCCCCTGGCTGATGGCGGCCATGCTGATCGCAGCCGGGGCGCTTTAGAGAGCGCGGCGATGTCCTGGATCGCCATCCTCCTCGGCCTGATCGGGCTCGCGCTGCTGGGCCTCCTGCTCTATTGGCAACTGATTATCGCCGAGGGTGCCTACCTGGGGCCGCGCGTGGTGGCGCTGCTCTACGATTGGTCGGCGCACATCTACGAGCGCATCAAGCAGTATGACGCCGGAGATGAACAGTGGTTCCTGGGCCTGCCATTGGTTCGCTCCCTGGCGCCGGTGCCCGCGCCGCTGGTGCTCGACGTGGCGACCGGCACCGGGCGCCTTCCCCGCGCGATCTTTCGCCAGCCGGCCTTCACCGGGCGGGTCATTGGGCTGGACCTCTCGCGCGGTATGTTGCGCGAGGCGGTGCAGAGGACGGCCTCGTTCGCCGACCGCTTGACCTTCATCTGGCAGGACGCTCGCACGCTCCCCTTCGACGACGACACCTTCGACGCCGTGACCTGCTTGGAGGCGGTGGAGTTCATGCCCGATCCGGAGGAGATGTTGGCGGAGCTGGTGCGCGTGCTACGGCCCGGCGGCGTGCTCTTGGTGACCAATCGCGTCGGGTCGGACGCCAAGTTTATGCCCGGACACGCCTTGCCGCGCGGCGAGTTCGAGCGATTCTTGAACGAGCTTCCACTTGAGGACGTGCAGGTGAAACGCTGGCAGGTGGATTACGACCTGGCCTGGGCGATCAAAATCGGCCAGCCGCGCGGCGGCGGCATCCGGCCCCTGCCGGAGATTATGCGCTGCTCGGCCTGTGGCGGTCGATTGGAGCGCGAGGCGGGCGCTTTCCGCTGCGCCGACTGTGAGCGCGTCTACCCGGTCGCCGAGGACGGCGTGCTCGAGATGGCGCGGGCTTGACGTTTGACTAG
>CAZANJ010000258.1:0-4962 GCA_964486415.1 uncultured Anaerolineales bacterium | reverse complement strand
ATACCCGCCGCCTTGGGGTTGATGGACTCACCCAATGCCACAGAAAGCCTCTGGCAGCCTCTGGAGGGCCTTGGAACCGCTGATAATTTGAATGAATACGGCTGCTTGACTTCCGCCGCCAAACGTTTATAATGCATTTACTATGTCATCTCTATTCGAGAGACAGTTGACATTTTCTCTCCCCAAGCTGCGCCAAGAAGTTGCTATTGAGGCGCTGGCCCGCTTGCAGCCTCTTCTTTTGCTTCAGGTACTGTTGGCCCATAGCGGGCTATCGCAAGCGTTGGATGGGGCCTTTGCGCATCCGCAGACCGTGGCCCGCTCCCTCTTCTGGGATGGGCAGCGCAAATTGCGCAAACTACTGTCTGCCGCGCCGCGCTTGAATCTCTCCTTGGATAGGGTACTGGATATAAGCCAATTGTTAGGCGAGGGAGAAAATCAAGGCGCGCCAGAGGAGGACATCCTCCAGGCCCTGCTGGAGATGTGCGTGGGCCTGATGTTGCAATGTATGAATAGAGAAGACACAGATTGGTCTAATCCCACTTATATTTGCAAATCCTGTATAACCTCTCCCTTAATCCCATTCTTCCCCTCACTGTCCCGCTTCAGCCTTCCTAGAGCACGCTCCTGTCTCAGCGCTTCTTTGATTTGACTTCGCAGGGCGCTACACTAAATCGGAATCCCCAAACCCAGTTGTCGATCTCAAGTATCAGCAATCCAGGCTGATCGCTGAGTTGGTTTCTTACCTCGAACCGGTGATTCGCGCTGTGACATGACAAATCACATCTACGTTTCTCGTTTCGTTCCAAGTTTTAAGTTTCATTTTTTACCCCTAGGAGGGCACCATGAAGATTAGACTGATCGAGCCTAAGGCTCTTGGACTGAACGTTTTTGATCAAGCCCTGCTGCCGCGTTTGGGCCTGCCGCTGCTTGGTCGCTTGCTGAGCGATCAGGGTCACGATGTGCGCATCTACGTCGAGACCCTGGCCCCGGTCGACTGGGCCGACATCGCAGAAACCGACTTGGTGGGCTTTTCCACCACCACGGCCACGACTCCTGCTACCTATGAGATGGCCAAGCGGGTGCGTAAACTCGGCATCCCAACCGTCATCGGCGGTCCGCACATCACTTTCCTGCCCGAAGAAGGACTGGAGCATTGCGACTTCGTCGTGCGGCGTGAAGGGCACGTGACGATGCTGGAGTTGGTCGATGCGTTGGAGGAAGGCGCTGACTTTGATGATATTGCGGGCCTTTCTTACCGGGATGAATCACAGCGCATGATGCATAACCCCGATCGTCCTCCCAGCCCGCCAGAGGAGTTCGCAGCCCTGCCCGCACCGGCAATGGATCTGATCGTGGGGCACGAGCGTATGACCAACATCCCGATTATGACACAGTGGGGCTGTCCCTTTAACTGCGACTTCTGTTCCGTCATCCACATGTTCGGGCGGCGGGTACGCTCGCGAACCATCGAGAGCGTGATAGATGAGTTGGAAAGCTATCGAGATCAAGGATCGGTTTTCTTCTACGATGATAACTTTGTCGTAGATAAACGGCGCACCAAGAGATTGCTCCGTGAGATGATCGAGCGTGATCTGAAGCCGGCTTGGTCGGCGCAGGTGCGGGCCGAGGTGATCTACAAAGACAAACACAGTCGGGAACTGGATCACGAGCTACTCAACTTGATGCGCGATTCGGGGTGCAAGATGGTCTATTGCGGCTTCGAGTCGGTCAATCAAGCCACGCTGGAGATGTACAACAAACGCCAGGATGTGCGGGATGTCCGCGATAGCGTCAGTGCTTTCCATGACTACGGCATTCACGTGCACGGCATGTTCGTGCTGGGCGCCGACACCGATGACGCCAGCGTGTTCCAGCAGACTGTGGACTTTGCGCTGGATAATGAGATCGACACAGTGCAATTTTTGATGTTGACGCCCTTGCCAGGGACGCCTTTCTACGAGCGCATGGTGGCCGAGGATCGCTTGCTGACGGATGAGTGGGGGCTCTACGATGGGCACCACTGTGCCTTCGAGCCCAAGTTGATGAGCCCGTATGACTTGCAGATGGGCTCCTATCGCGCGATGGCGAGTTTTTACTCCGTGAGGCATGCTCTGCGCATGCTGCTTTCCAGCGTTACTCGCAACTTGCCCTTTTTGATGGGACTCTTCTGGCGGGAGCGAGGTCTGCGTTTGCAACTACCGCGAGTTGCTTTCCTGTCGCTGCTACCGGCCCGTTGGCCAGATCTATTAGGCATCCTGCGGGAAACGCTATCGCGCGATTCGTGGGCCCGGCTGCGGGACGTGCTGGAGATTCCTATGTTGCGGTTGTATGGACATAGGCACGTTAAGCAATGGGCAAAGCAAGCTCGCTCTAGGGCCTACGTGGAGCGCTTGCGTCAATTAGTGAAACCACGTCGCCGTCAGGCGGCT
Organism: uncultured Anaerolineales bacterium; assembly: GCA_964486415.1. GTDB lineage: Bacteria > Chloroflexota > Anaerolineae > B4-G1 > B4-G1 > CAZANJ01. The sequence continues at coordinate 2,533 of CAZANJ010000258.1, read as the reverse complement.
GGGGCTTCGTAGCACTCGACGAGTTCACCGACGGCGGATAGGAGGCACGGTCGTAATGTTGGATACTTGGCTGACCTTCTCGAAATCTGCACTGTGGTCATGATGGACGAAATACGGGTTGCAGTCACAACTATTTGTCGGGTCTCTAGGACTTCGCGTGGTGATGTGCTCGTAGGGGCGATCCCCTGGGCGACGCGTCGCCCGTGGTCGCCCGTACGAAATGCACGCGGGCGGGCACGGAGTCCCGCCCCTACGAAGCGGGCCACGCGAAATCACAAAGAGCCTATTTGTCTCAGCAAAGGCGCTCTTGCAGATTTGGGGAAGGTTATATCCAATTGCGTAGGTCGAAAGTTTGTTGAACGAAACAGGGGTAACTTTTGAGAGGTGAATGTAAGGGGCGGAGCCCAGGTCAGTTCAGGCCTCCAATTGACCTGAGTGGTCGAGAGTGATAAAATTCTCCAAATACCCCCGCCGCGACTCGAACGCGGGCCACCGGCTCCGGAGGCCGGTGCTCTATCCATCTGAGCTACGGGGGCATGCAGCGTCTTTATACCACAGAAAGTGGTATTTTGCAAATACGCTTGGGTGCCGAAGCTGCCGCTCCGAAAGATTTTTACACCTGAGGGCGAATGCAGCTCAGGCGGCTGTCACGTAATCGGGGAGTTATCATTTGGTTTCTTTGGGACAAGAGGCCTTGGCTTCAGATAAGCTCAAACATCATCCTGCAACTTGGCGCCTGATCCGCTCGGCTCCAGCCGATGGGGCGATGAATATGGCGGTGGATGAAGCGATCTTGCGCGCTGTCGCGGGGGGGAAGTCGCCACCGACCCTGCGCCTCTATGCGTGGGAGCCTCCCTGTCTGTCACTGGGGCGGGCGCAGTCGGCGAGCGATGCCAATCGGCTAGCGTTGGAAGCGCTTGGCTTCGATTTAGTGCGCCGTCCCACTGGCGGTCGGGCCATTCTCCACATCGACGAGTTGACCTACAGCCTGGTTGCGCCGGAAAAGGACCCTCGGGTGACAGGTGGCGTGGTGGAGAGTTACCGGCGCATCAGCGTCGGGCTGATGCACGGCATAGAGCGTTTAGGTGTAACCAGCATTGTGGCCGATCAGCGGGCGGAAGAGCGTGAGAAAGGGCCAGTCTGCTTCGAAGTGCCTTCTGATTATGAGATCACATTGGGCGGGAGGAAATTGGTGGGGAGTGCTCAGATGCGCTCGCGGGGCGTTGTGCTTCAGCATGGAGCTGTGCCCCTCCGAGGCGACATCTCCCGTATCTGTCCATTGCTAACCGTGCATCCCAATCCGGACCGTGTGCGTGCTCGTGCTACAACGCTTGGTGAGGCACTGGGAAGAAATGTCGCTTGGGAGGAAGTAGCCGAGGCTCTTATGAGGGGCTTTGCCGAAGCGCTGAACTTGTGCTTCGAACTGGATGCCCTAACCGAAGAGGAGCGTGCTTGGGCGGATAAGCTACGGGTGGAGAAGTACGCCGTTGATGCGTGGACTCATAGAATTTGACGATTGCCTCTAACATGATATACTGAGTTCGCTCTCGCACTGGACGGCCATCAGGTGCGTCCTTAAGTTTTACTTTTTGCATCTAACATCTATGATAATTGGAGCCTGTAGTATCGAGTTGCGCATCCCCGCCAATCATTCCCTGAAGGAAAAGCGCCGCGTCATCAAGCCCCTGCTGAATCGTCTGCGTCGTGAATTCAACGTCGCCGCCGCCGAAGTGGGCTATAATGATCTCTGGCAGACATCCGAGATAGCCCTGGTGACCATCTCTAACGATTCCGGTTACATCCACGCTTTTTTTGAGAAGACGATTCAGTGGATGGAGATGCATCGTCCCGATGTACAGATCGTCGATTGGCAGATCGAGGTTTTCTAGGACGTATTGCGTGGGGACTGCTCGCGCACGCAGAAGATGACCCCGGTTGAAGGTTTGTGACTATTACCTCTCTGATCCTTGAAGGTTATCTCCATCAAGCGTGGTTTGTCGAGGAATTCGTGGATGACGCGCTCCAGTTGCGTGAAATCCCGCCGTAGCTCCCATGTGCGCGAGGGCTCATCGGCATCGTGTGTGACCAAAAAGATACGATTGGCCGCGTGGAAGCGCCCTTGCTGCGACTGATTGACGTAGAGCCAGCGGGCCAGTTCATCCGGGTGGGCGCGAGCGTGGGCGATACTGTGGCCGAAGCGATGTGGCAGCCGAGTTAGCTTGAGATCGAAGCCCTGATCTTTTAGGTAGAAATCGACCGTGTGGTGGTAGGGATCGGGCTCTGGGTGGGCGGTGGGATGGGCCAGGATGATTCCAAGCGCGGCCTGGTGGGTGTGGAAGTTGTACCAGCGGTGGATCACATAGCTGCCGAAATCATATAGCGAAAGCCCGTTCCCGACAGCTGTGCGCCGTGTCACGCTGCGCAGCGTGTCCAAGTCTCTGATCCGGTAGATGAAGCGGCTGAGCCGATCCCAGTCATCTCCCTGTTTTCGTTTCCAGGGCGGCATGTGTTTTACCTTCAGTAGTTCGCGGCG
>CAZANJ010000257.1:0-4965 GCA_964486415.1 uncultured Anaerolineales bacterium | reverse complement strand
TTTTGTTGCAAGTGAGGTTAAAATGAATGAGTTTACCCGAAGAGAGATACTCCGCCGGATGGCAGCCAGTTTAGGCGTGCTGACCGGCGGTTGGTTGTTGAGCGCCTGCGGGCGCCAAGAGATACTTTCCCCCACGGTGGTGCCTTCGCCGACTCAGACGCCGTTTTCCCCCACCCAGGCCGCGCCGACGGATTCTGCACCTTCGCCCACGGCGGCGCCTGGCGAGACCGCCGCGCCAGCAACAGTGCCAAGTCCAACGCGGGCCGCGACGCCCACGTCGATGGCCCGGCCCGACCTGGTCGTGGCGCGTAACGGCGATCCGGAGGAGATGGTGCGTCGGGCGCTGGTCGCGCTGGGCGGTATGGAGCAGTTCGTCAAGCCCGGCGACGACGTGATCGTCAAGCCCAACATCTGTGTCGCCTACCACACCTACGAATACGCGGCTACCACAAACCCCTGGGTCGTCGGCACACTGGTCAAGCTGGCGCTGGAGGCCGGGGCCAAGCGCGTGCGCGTGATGGACTACCCCTTCGGCGGCAGCGCGGAGCAGGCCTACGTCAAGAGCGGCATCCAGGAACAGGTGCAAGCCGCCGGCGGTCAGATGGAGACGATGACCCAGTTCAAGTTCGTCGATGCCAAAATTCCCCAAGGCGTCGATCTGCAGCAGTGCAAGATCTACGACGATGTACTCAAGGCCGATGTGGTGATCGACGTGCCCATCGCCAAGCACCACGGGCTGGCGAAGCTGACGCTGGCGATGAAGAACCTGATGGGCGTGATCTACGACCGCCCGGCGATGCACCGCAACCTGGGCCAGCGCCTGGCCGACCTGAGCAGCCGCGTTCAGCCCTCGCTCATCGTGATCGACGCGGTGCGCATGCTGATGCGGCACGGGCCGACCGGCGGCAACCTGGACGATGTGAAGCAGATGGATACCGTGATCGTCAGCCCGGACATCGTGGCCGCCGACAGCTACGCCGCCACGCTGTTCGATATGCAACCGGACGATCTAGCATATGTCCGCGCGGGTGCCGCGATGGGCCTGGGGCGCAGCGATCTAAACTCCCTTAAGATTGAGGAGATCAACGTGAGCATGTAGAGCGGCTTCCCATAGCCGCCGGAAGGAGGTCGGCAGGTATGGAAACCGGCCCTGCTTGGTTAGGAGGTAACGGTGGTGGATGATACGAAAAGAGGACACTGGTGGAGGCCGGGGCATTGGATCAAGCTCCGACGCGTGGTGCAGGCGCTGGCGCTGCTGGCGTTCCTGGTGCTATTCGTCTGGTCGCGGCGGGGCGGCTGGCCCGCGATGCTGGTCAACGCGCCGATGCGACTCGACCCGCTGGCCATGCTGGCCCACGCGCTGGCGAGCCGCACCTTCCTGGCCGGATCGGCACTGGCGCTGATCATCGTCGCGCTGACGTTGCTCCTGGGCCGCGTCTGGTGCGGCTGGCTCTGCCCGCTGGGCACGCTCCTGGACTGGATTCCGCTGCGCCGCTGGCGTGACAAACGCACCGACGTGGCCGACGGCTGGCGCGGTGTCAAGTATGGCCTGCTGCTGACCATCCTGGTGGCGGCCATCTTCGCCAACCTGACGCTGCTGATCTTCGATCCGCTGACCATCCTTTTCCGCACGCTCTCGACCGCCGTCTGGCCGGCCGTCGATCAGGTCATCACCGCGGCCGAGACGGCGCTCTACGGCGTGCCCTTCCTCCAGCCGGTCGTGAGCGGGTTCGACCGCCTGGTGCGACCGGTGGCGTTGCCCATCGAGCCCGTCTTCTACCGCTACTCGCTGCTCTATGCTAGCTTTTTCCTCGGCGTGCTGGCGCTTAACCTGATCGCGCCGCGCTTCTGGTGCCGCTACCTCTGCCCGCTCGGCGCGCTGCTGGGGCTACTGAGCAAGGTCAGCCCCGTGCGCCGCGAGGTGAACGAACGCTGTACCCAGTGCAATGCCTGCGCCCGCGTCTGCCCCACCGGCACCATCCAGGCTGAGAGGGGCTACGCCAGCGATCCGGGCGAGTGCACGATGTGCCTGGAGTGTATGAATGTGTGCCCCGTCGACGCCATCGATTTCCCCACCCGCGCCCCCGCGCCCAAGTGGAACGCTTACGATCCCAATCGGCGCCATCTGCTGACGGCGCTGGGTGCATCCGTCGCATCCATCGGGCTCTTCCAGAGCAATCTGCTAGCCGACCGCGATCACTCGCGCCTGATTCGACCGCCCGGGGCGCGGGAGAACGATCTGCTCAACAAGTGCATCCGCTGCGGCGAGTGCAATCGCGCCTGCCCCACCAGCGCCATCCAGCCGGCGGTGAGCGAGGCCGGGCTGGAGGGGCTCTGGACGCCGGTGCTGGTGCCCCGCGCGGGCTACTGCGATTATTCCTGCAACGCTTGTGGACAGGTCTGCCCCGTGCAGGCCATCCCGCCGCTCAGTTTGGAGGAGAAGCGGCAGCGCGTGCTCGGCAAGGCCTACATCGACGAGAACCGCTGCATCGCCTGGGCCGATTATGAGGACTGCATCGTCTGCGAGGAGATGTGCCCGGTGCCGGAGAAAGCGATTGTGTTGGAGGAAGCCGAGGTGCGCACCGGCGACGGCGAGCGCGTGACCGTGCAGCGGCCCCACGTCGTCCGCGAGCGCTGCATCGGCTGCGGCATCTGTGAGTACAAATGCCCCGTCAACGGCGAAGCGGCCATCCGCGTCTACGTGCCGCCGGAGGATTGCGGGCCGGTGTCCTTCTGAGGGGAGGATTTTTGTCCCCTCACCCTGGCCCTCTCCCCAAAGGAGGAGAGGGAATCGCGTCCCCTCTCCCTCAGAGGGAGAGGGTTAGAGTGAGGGTAAAAAGTGCGAATTACCCCAAAGGCTTTTGGAACGTACCACACTATCTTGATTGGCCTGAGTAGACACGACTCGAATGAGGGAGAAAGTTCAATGTCACAACACGAATCATCAGCATCGAAGAGCGGACTGAGAAGCCTACCCAGGAATGTCTGGGCCACCAGCTTGACCAGCTTCTTTATGGACATCTCCAGCGAGATGGTGATCAACATTTTGCCGCTGTTCCTCTCCAGCGTGCTGGGGGTGAAGACGAACATCATCGGCTTGATCGAAGGGGTGGCGGAGTCGACCGCCAGTCTGCTCAAGGTCTTCTCCGGTTGGCTTTCGGATAAGCTGCGGGCACGCAAATGGCTGGCGGTGGGTGGTTACGGATTGGCCGCTCTCGCCAAGCCCTTCTTCTATTTCGCCAATTCCTGGCTGGCGGTGGCTGGCGTGCGTTGGGCCGATCGGGTGGGGAAGGGTATCCGCACCTCGCCGCGTGACGCGCTGGTGGCCGATTCCATCTCGGAGGATCAGCGTGGGCTGGCCTTCGGATTCCACCGCGCCGCCGACACAGGGGGCGCCGTCCTGGGTTTGCTGATCGCTCTGGGGGTGGTCTGGCTGGCCCAACGCGGCGCGGGCGAGCTGAGCCGCTCGACCTTCCAGACAGTGGTGTTGATCAGCCTGGCTCCGGCTTTTCTCGCGGTTCTCTCCCTCGCTATCGGTGCACGCGACGTGCCGGTGAAAGAGACGCAGGAGGCCCCGCATATCTCCTTCCGGGGGTTGGGGAAGCGTTTCGCGCTCTTTATGCTCATCGTCGGTGTCTTCGATCTGGGGAACTCGGCCGATGCTTTCCTGGTGCTACGGGCGAAGGAGCGGGGGTTGAGCATCATCGGCGTGCTGGGGATGCTGATCACGTTCAATCTGATCTACGCCCTCGTCTCGACGCCGGCTGGATCGCTCTCCGACCGCATCGACCGGCGCTTGGTCATCATCGGCGGCTGGCTGGTCTACGCCGCGATCTACTTCGGCTTCGCGCTGGCGGGTCAGGGTTGGCACATCTGGGCGCTTTACGCGCTCTACGGTTTTTACTATGGCCTGGTCTACGGCACGACCAAAGCGATGGTGGCCGACATTGTGCCGGTTGAGCTGCGTGGCATGGCCTATGGCACTTATAACGCTGTCTTAGGTTTGCTGGACTTTCCAGCCTCGCTGATCGCTGGTGTGTTGTGGCAGGGGGTGGGTGCCTGGGGGGGATTCGGGGCTTCTGCGCCGTTTTTCTTCGGGGCGGCCATGGCACTCGCTGCCGCTTTGCTGATGGCGCTGGTGATGCCGGTGAATTAGGATATTCGGGCGGGCACAAGGCCCGCCCCTACATCGTCATAATGGTTTTTGACCATCAAAACCAGTAACAGCTCCCCTCACCCGCTCCCGCTGGATCTGGCGATCCAGGCCGAGCGGAGTGGGTAAATTATTTTCGTATCTACTCAGCCCGCTCAAGCTGGGTTTGTAACCCAGCGTCTTTTGAGAGTTTTTGAGCAACTTGATCGAATAAAAGGATTATGCTCGTTCAAAAATCGGGGGTTGCAAACCCCCCTCTGAGCAGGGTCTGAGCAGTTACTTATTTTCTTCTGAATCTCTGAGGCTTTTCGCGACACAATTCACCCCTAAATCGTAACACTTCAGTCTTGTGAGCAAGCTCCAAGCACACGATTCACTTCAACGGCTCCAACAATTCCAACAACTCCTCTCTGGTCCAGTTGGAGTGACCGTAAGTGGCGGCGTTCATGATACGTTCGGACATCCCTCGCTTGCGCTCCTGTAGCTTGGCGATCTTCTCTTCCAAGGTGTCGGCAGTTTGTATATGATGCACGAAGACAGTTTTCCTCTGACCGATACGATGCAACCGGTCTGTCGCCTGATCTTCAACAGCAGGATTCCACCAGCGATCCATGTGTATCACGTGGTTTGCTGCGGTCAGGTTAATGCCATGCCCCATAGCTCGCAAACTACATAGAGCAACCTGGGCCTCGCGCTCGTTTAGCCGATCAATCCGACTTTGGCGATCCTGCACCGAGATTGAGCCGTCAAGCCGGACCGAGAGTATCCCGCGCCGGTCGAGTTCTTCCTTGAACAAACTTAGCGGATCCAAA
>CAZANJ010000256.1:0-4980 GCA_964486415.1 uncultured Anaerolineales bacterium | reverse complement strand
GTATAAATATCATCAAGAATTGTCTAGAATTCCGGTACCCCTGAACGCTTACCTCTGTTCTTCTCACGTTACAAATGGGGCGAGTACGGGGCCAGCGAGGCGGGCCAGCGCGACCGTGATCGGGTTGGCGCGGTGCTCAATGTAAAACGTGCAGTCGGGATCGAACCAGCCGTTCGATGCCCAGTAGGCGTAATCAACCGAATCTGGATCGGCGGCTTGCTGCCAGGCGCGCTGTTGAATCTTAAAGATCATCAAGGAGATGATGCCGTCGGCGGCGTCGATCTTGGCGCGAATGGCCGGTATGTCATCCTTGAGCGGGCACTTGTCCTCCCCTAGATCGAAACAAGTGCGGCACCCACGGCAGAATTCGATAGCCATATGGCCCAGGTAGAGAGTCTCGAACGCGAACAGCTCGCCGCGCTGTGCCGCGATCTCTTCCATCCGGTTCTCGATCATCTGCACGATGCGGGCGGTGTTCCCTTTCTTCCGGTAGCTGCCTACGAGGGCGAGTATGTTCATACAGACCTCCAGACCTAGTTTTTTTGTTCACTGACGTGGCGCAAAAAGACGACCAGCAGCCCGTCGGCGATCAGGCTCAGGGCCACAAAGGGAACCACAAAGACCGCGATTTCGCCGGGTTCGAGGTGGATGCCGTCCAGCACCTGCATCACCGTCTGGCTGGCGACGATCAATCCGATCAGGCTGAGCAAGGTCAGCAGCGTGGCGGTCAGTGGGTAGCCCAGCGGTCGGCGGCGCAGCAGCAGCACCCCGGCCAGGAAAGCCGATGGCAGTATGACGCCCACATCGATGACGGCCGTGGCGTCGGTGGTATAGCTGGCCAGGTTCGACGGCGGGCCGCCGGTCAGCGCGGCGGGGATGAGATCGGTCAGCCAGACGCCGGCCGATAGCCCGGCCAGAAAGATGAATATGGCCAGCCCCCGGCGCGGCAGTTGGGGCGAGACCTGCGCGGGCAGGGTCTCGAGATCGAAGGTGCTAAAGGCCAGCAGAAAGGCGAACAAGCTGGACGAGACGTAGGCCACATAGAGCAGGAACAGGCGGTTGTAGGCCGCCCCGAACGCGACCGAGAGTCCGTTGTAGAGAAAGCAGGACAACACGCCGGTCAGCAGGAGGTGGCCGCGCAGCGATCCCCGGCGGTAGAGCAAGATGACGACGATCAAGACGGGGATAGCCAGAAAGAGAATGATAGCATCGGTCCCGCGCAGGATGGGCGCTTTGAAGGCCCAATCGTAGCGGTACAGCCCTCGTCCATAGATTTCGACCTGCTTGCCGTGAAGGGTGGTGAAGGGGAACGGTTCGCCCCCGCCGGTCCAGAACAGGCCAGCAGCCGAACTGATCAGCGCCAGCACAGCGACCAGGGAGGAGAGCCAAATCAGCGTTCGTGAGGGGTTCATACCACTGCTCCTTGTCTATTGCCTATTAGCATCGTTGCTAGCATTGTTGCTCAATGATTTGCCTTCCATTTAGCTCACGGACAAAATGGGCGGAAACCCTCATTGATCCGTGAGCAATTCCCTACTTCATAGAACCTTAATTCCACCTGAAAAAGTAACTTCCGCTCTTTCGGGGTTGCAAAAGCGAAATCGCAGCGCCAATACCCAGAATTAGCTGAAGATCGTGTGCGAAGAGACGAAATTAGATCACAAATCGACTTTTCGTGCTCCTCAGAGACAGAGCAGCCTCTGGAAGCGGAAACTACTTTTCAACCGCAAAACGGGGGTATTTAATGTTCTATGTACTTTATGGCGCAACAAGTCTATTGTTTGCCATACTCGGTGTGGGGCGCCCGCCATCGCTCGGCAACGAACGTGCCCAGCGCGACCCATATTATATCATTAACAGTCCGTAATACCACGTCGCTCCAGTCCATAGCGAACAGAATCGGCATAAAGAAGATAAAGCAGGCCCAGTTCAGGCCAAAGACCAGACCGCCGAAGCGTAGCGCCCGCCCTAGTGGGGTCTGCGCCGGTACGCCTGCCCGCAGGCGCCAATAGATCAGGCCGATCCACGTCCCTATCCCCAGCGTCCAGAGGGCGGTGTCCAGCGGCCGGGCGAGGTAGGCCGAGTCGACGCCCAGAAGCGTGTACCCTATGTACCGGCCGATCAGGTAGGCGACTCCGATGATGGGGATGACGGTCGGCGTGATCCGATCGGGTGCTATATCGGGCTGGCTTGACGAGTCCTGGGCCACGAATCCACCCAACAGCAGGCCCAGCAGAAATATCGGCAGCGCGTCGGCGAAGCCCATAAATAGCTCCTGAACCAAAGGATTGCCCACATCGCGACGGTCTCCAGCATGCCGACGTACCACATTCCGCCGAAGGCCAGGCCGTACCACAGCCCCTTGCGCCATTTGCCGTAGGGCAGTTGGGCCTGGAGGGCGACGAACGTCAGAGCCAGGGCGCCAAATGTGACCAGGAGATAGGTCAGCAGGATCGGTCCTACTGTCGCGCGGACTGTGGTTCGCGCAGAACGATGGGGGAAACGATGACTATCTCTGCTGGCCCTAGCGCATATAGGCCAAAAAGCTGATGAAGAAGATCAGTACCGTCGCCGCGCCGATGGCTATCCCACGCAGCCATCCCACCTTATGTGTCTCGCGCAGCCCCATCGCTATTACTACGATCTGCCACGCCACAGGTAGCACCATCAGACGCAGGATCTCTATCCACGCTGGCCAAAAAGCGCCGAAGAATGGCACCAGAAGCGTCTCCGGAATCCACATCAGAATCGCGTTGGGCACCACCCAGGCCAGCCCACATACGACGAGCGCGTCCTCGTAGGTGTACGACGTGGGGGCTTCCCTGCCTGCGATGGCCAGCAGGTGGGCGACGCCAGAGAAGGCGATCCACGTGATCAGACCCCAGGGAATGGTCCAGAAAATTTGGTAGAGGTAATACTTTTCCGGGGAAATGGGCATCCACGGCTCGACGGCGGGCAGGCGGCCGATGGCGTAGTAGATCAGCGCCGTGATCGCATAGAGGGCGGCGAAGATGACGTTGATCCAGACGGCAACGGCTACCTTGTTCGGGTGATACTTCAGCTCCACGATGGCTTGCTTGGGCCACAAGGTGGCGCTTAGCCAATACTTTATCGCGCTGACGACGTTCGAGGTCAACGATTTCCTCCCTAACTTGACTTTCCCAACACACCCAGCAGAATGGAAATGACCCCAGTTCCGTTGGTGACGAAGTGGATGATCAGCCCCGGGGTGTTGTTCTCCCGATGCAGCACTACCCACGTCAGGCCCAGGCTCAGGGGCAGCAACCCGATCAGGTCCCACCATTTGTAGGCGTGGAACAGAGTCCAAAGTAGGCCGTGGATCAGCCACGTCATCGCGCCGAAGGCCAACACTTGACGCAGAAGGATGACGCCACGCCCCCAGAACTCCTCGCCCACGTCGTTAATCACCAGGACGATCAAGCTGATGACAAAGACGGCCCAATTGCCGCGCAGGCCGCCAGCGGCGACCTCCAACGTCTCCTGGGTGAAAATCGTGCGCGGATCGAGGAATGGCGGCAAAGAGGCGGGCATAAGCATGACGCCCGTCTTGATCAGCCAGCGTCCGAAGCGAGAGCACAGGGCATAAGCGCCCATCTCGACGGCGAACACACCTGCTGTCCACAGCCAATCCCGACCCGTCATGCGCCGGTAGCCAAAGCGCGCCCTCAACGCGCCCCATCCCGGCCTCCCGATAGCTCTCCTGGAGATCGTGCACCATCGGGACTTTCCATCCGTGCTCTTGGGCCGATTCCTTCAGCGCCGCAACAGTCTCGTCAAACCCCAGTTCGCTGCGGTGTACGGTAAACATCATCTTGCGCATTAAGTTCATTTCTGTCCCCCTGTATCCTACAGTCACTTGTTTATTGGCTCTCTTGGCTTCACCAGGGCCAGAAGCACGCCGATGACGGCCATTGAGAGCACCGTGCCGATGGCCCACGGCAGGTTGTCGCTGATGCGCTCCACAGCGCCGATGTTGACGGCGAAGTCAATCATCACGCCCGACAGGTGGAAAAAGGGCCAGATGATCAGCAGGTTGCGGGTGAGGCTGAACACTGACTGGTACATCACGCCCACCCCGAAGAGCTTCACAGCGGCCAGCACCGGCTCTGGCTCCAGCGGCAACTGCGTCCCCGTGTGCCAGGAGACGTAGAGCAGCGAAGCGACCAAGATAGCTGGGATGACGCCGAAGGCCTTCTCCAACCGCAGGTGGATAAAGCCGTAATAAAGGAACAGCTCGAAGAGGCCGCCCGCACCGGTGAGCACAAAGGCCGCCCTGGCCGTCTTCGCCCAGCCGACAGCGCCCAGGTCGCCCTCGAAGATGAGCAGGGGGCTGAACAGAGCGGCCAGAACAATGCTCACTATCAAACTGAGCACCCAGCGCTCGCGCTTGAGTCCCATCTCCGTCGGTGGATTATGCTCAACCAGCAACGTGTAGCCCCACGGGATGGCGAAGCCGCACAGGACGTAGATTCCTCCGTTGTGAATGACGCGGGCCGCCACGGTATCGGTTCCGACCAGCAGAATCGAAGCGCTGAGGGCGAAGGCCAGCAGACCCGTCCCTATCGCGACCCACGTGTGGCGCGTGGGCCGCCAGCAGAACGCGAAGGCTTCCTTGCGGCGAACGACGATCGCAATCGCGAACGCGATTACTCCCATAATCAACGTCTCCATCTCAATCTCCTATTACATCCTAGATTAAATTGGATTGGAGGTTGGAAAACGAGAAGCCACTACGGGAATGGATTCAGTTTATCCGCCCGATGGCTTTCTCGTAGCAACTCACGGTGGCCCAGGTCGAGGCCAAACGAGGCATCCAGCGCGCCCCTGGGGCAAGCGTCGACGCATTCGAGACAGAAGATACACTCGGTGGAAAGGACCCGCTGCCCGCTCTTGACGTATTCGTCGACGCGGATGTCCATAGGGCACACGCGGGCGCACACGCCACAGTCGATGCAGGTC
>CAZANJ010000255.1:0-4985 GCA_964486415.1 uncultured Anaerolineales bacterium | reverse complement strand
CTTCCCAAGTGATTGTGGTTTTGTTCTCACGTATGGCATCTTCCTTAAGATGGATGTGTGGTACATCATGATAGAGGTTGTCCCAGCCTATAATTTCTTTATGGTGTCCATGCTTGTTGCGTGGGCTTTTAGTCCATTTGGCGTAGAAACCCAGTTCTTCATTCACTAGCATCCCCTCTATGTGCAGGTAGTACTTAACCCACAGCTAATTTGACGTAAAGCATATCTCGTCCGTCAGTGCGTGTGAAGGTTATGGCTCGTTCAATGGACACCTTTGTAGGCAGCTTCCATTTCCTGATGGTGCTCACCAGGTAACTTAATGCATCCTCTATACTCTCAGTCGTCACTATACCTTACCTTGCCCCTTGTCGCAAACTCAGCTCGAACGGCGGGTAGGCGATGCCGTGCTCCGTCACAATGCCGGTGACGTAACGATGCGGCGTCACGTCGAAGGCCGGATTGGCTACACCTATACCCTCCGGCGTAGCCGGCTGCCCTTGATACACGATCTCCGTGATCTCATCGGCGGGGCGCTCCTCGATTGGAATGTCGTCGCCGCAGGGCAAAGATAGATCGACGGTGGAGGTGGGCACACAGGGATAAAATGGAACCCCGTTGGCCTGCGCGGCCAGGGCCAGCTTGTAAGTGCCGATCTTGTTGGCCACGTCGCCGTTGGCCGCCACCCGATCGGCGCCGACCAGCACGATGTCAACCTGCCCGGTGCGCATGAAGTGCCCGGCGGCGTTATCGGCGATGAGCGTGAAGGGGACGCCCAATTGCTGCAATTCCCAGGTGGTGAGCCTGGCGCCCTGGAGCCGGGGCCGGGTCTCGTCCACCAGGACGTGAATTTGCTTGCCTTGCTCGTGCGCGGTGCGAATGACGCCCAGCGCGGTGCCATAATCCACCGTGGCCAGCGCCCCGGTGTTGCAGTGATGGAGAATAGTATCGCCATCCTGGATAAGGGCCGCGCCGTGCTCCCCCAGCTGCTGGTTGATCTCGACATCCTCATCGGCGAGCTTCTGCGCTTCGTCCAACAACGCATCGGGGATTGCGGCGGGGTCGGATTCAGCCTCGGCGCGACGGAGCAGACGAGCCACGGCCCACGAGAGATTGACCGCCGTGGGTCTGGCAGCACGGAGTGTGTCGGCAGCCACTTCCAAATCGGCCAACATTTCATCCCGCTCCTGCGCCACACTCTGACGGGCGGCTAGTGCCATACCGAACGCCGCCGCTGCGCCGATGGCCGGCGCCCCTCGAATGACCATCGTTTTGATGGCCTGGGCTACATCGTGATAATCCTCATACTCAACCTGGCGGAATTCAAGCGGCAGAAGCCGTTGATCGATCATCCGCACTTTATCATCGAGCCATTCGACGCTACGCATCTCGCCTCCTCATTTCTCTATTTAAATCGATTGAGGCGGGCTATGGTAACACGGTAAGCTTGCCTTGTCAAACCTTTCTGCGATTTGCGCGACGATTAAGTTTGCGTTCTAGATAGGTTGAGGTATACTTATGCGCATGGAAGATCGTGATGTTACGGCTCAGCTTCGAGTGAAAATGGCCCAGAATACCAGTAATTTCTGGCCCAACAAGCGCCTGAAACCAACTTCACCTAGTTTCCCGTATGAGCCTCACAATTCGCTGCTTGTCATTCGCTATTCGATTTTTGACAAGGAATAGGATTATGTTCGAGTTACGTTACCGCACCTGAACGAAGGGGCCTGGGGCGCCAGTTTGGCGCCCGCAGGCGCGCCTGTGCACGTCAGTACCTGTGCTCAGGCCGCGCGGTGATGTGACCGCGCCCTGAGCATCAAGACGTAGTGTGTCCCTACCTGGGGCAACGACCGTCGCTGGCGTGGGCCGGCGACGGTTTTTTGTTGCCACTGTGTCGCTAACGCGGCCCATTGGGGGCTGCGATGAGATTTACCTTTAGGAGGTACACACTATGTCTGAACGTCTCACTCAATTCTTCGCCTCGCGCTGGGGCATCATCCTCGCTGGGGCCGTCATCGGCGTCCTGGCCCCGCTCCTGCAGAAGCTGGGCAATCCGCCCAACATGGGCATCTGCGTGGCCTGCTTCGAGCGGGACATCGCCGGGGCGCTGGGACTCCACCGTGCCGCCGTGGTCCAGTACATCCGCCCGGAGATCATCGGCTTCGTGCTGGGCGCCTTGATCGCGGCCTACCTCTTCAACGAGTTCAAGGCCCGCTCCGGCTCCGCGCCGATTGTGCGCTTCGTGCTCGGCATGTTCGCCATGATCGGCGCCTTGGCCTTCCTGGGCTGCCCCTGGCGAGCGCTGCTGCGCCTGGTCGGCGGCGACCTGAACGCCGTCGTCGGGCTGGCCGGGCTGGCCATCGGCATCGCTATCGGCGTGCAATTCCTCAAGGCCGGCTACAACCTCGGCCGTTCGCGGCAGACGCACACCGCCGTCGGCTGGGTCATGCCGGTGATGATGATCGGCCTGCTCCTGCTGCTCGTCTTCCGGGTCAAGGCCAACGAGACGAGCGCGCTGTTCTTCAGCGAGGCTGGACCCGGCGCGATGTATGCCCCGCTGCTGGTCTCCCTCGGGGCCGGGCTGCTGATCGGCTTCTTCGCCCAGCGCACCCGCTTCTGCACAATGGGCTCCATCCGTGATGTGATCCTGATGGGCGACACCCACCTGATCAGCGGCCTCGGCGCGTTGGTCGTGGTGGCCTTCGCGATGAACCTGCTCTTGGGGCAAGTCAGCTTCGGCCTCTTCGGTCAGCCGGTGGCCCATAGTCAGCACCTCTGGAACTTCCTGGGGATGGCGCTGGCCGGGCTGGCCTTCGCGCTGGCGGGCGGCTGCCCCGGACGCCAGCTCTTCCTCGCCGGTGAGGGAGACGGCGACGCGGCGGTCTTCGTGCTGGGCATGATCACCGGCGCGGGCCTGGCCCACAACTTCGCGCTGGCGGGCGGCCCAGACAAGGTGGTAGAAGGTGTCAAGCAAGTCGGCGGCATCGGCCCCTACGGGATGGTAGCCGTGGTGCTGGGCCTGGTGGTCTGCGTCGTGATCGGCCTCACGATGAATGACGCATGACGCATAACGAATGACGAAACAAAGGAGTTTATAATGACTAAGCAAGTTGACGCACGAGGGTTTTCTTGTCCGCAGCCGGTGATTATGGCGCGGAATGCGATCAAAGAAGGCGAGTTCCCCGTCGAGGTGCTGGTGGAGACGGTCACCTCGCGCGAGAACGTGCGGCGCGCTTCGGAGAAGCTGGGCTGCACGGTCGCGGTGGAGGAGATGGGGGATGAGTTCAAGTTGACGCTCACGAAATGACCGATTAAATTAGTCTTCTGAGGTGCAACGCACTTCCAAGCCACATCGGCAAGTGCGTTGCACCTGACACTTAATGGAGGTTTTGAGATGATTTACTTCGATAACGCGGCCACCACCTGGCCCAAGCCGCCAGCGGTGGCCGAGGCGATGGTCCATTTTCTGGATGATGTGGGTGCCAATCCGGGCCGTGCCGCGCACCGCCGCGCGGTCGAATCGGGCCGCATCGTATATGACGCCCGCGAGGCGGTGGCGGAGCTGTTCAACGCGCCCGATCCACTGCGCGTGGTCTTCGGCGCCAACGTGACCGAGGCGCTCAACTTGGCGCTGCGCGGCTACCTGCGCCCGGGCGATCACGTGGTCACCAGCGGGATGGAGCACAACTCGGTCATGCGCCCGCTGCGCGAGCTGGAAAGACAAGGGATAGAACTGACAGTGGTGGCGTGCTCGCCGGAGGGCTTCCTTGATCCCGCCGACGTGGAGGCCGCGATTCGGCCTCACACGGTCATGATCGCGCTCAATCACGCCTCCAACGTGGTCGGCACGCTGCTGCCCGTGGCCGAGGTGGGCCGCATCGCGCGCGAGCACGACCTGCTGCTGCTGGTCGACGCGGCCCAGACCGGCGGCGCCTACCCGGTGGATGTGCAGGCTGATCAGATCGACTTGCTGGGCTTCACGGGCCATAAGTCGCTGCACGGGCCGATGGGCACCGGCGGGCTGATCGTCGGCGAGCGGGTGGACGTGGGGCGCTTGCGCCCGCTCAAGCGCGGCGGCACTGGCAGCAACTCGGAGCTGGAGGAGCAGCCGGACTTCCTGCCCGATATGGGCGAGAGCGGCACGCCCAACGCCGTCGGGCTGGCCGGGCTGGGCGCCGGCGTGCGCTGGGTGCTGGAGCGCGGCGTCGATGAGATACGCGCCCACGAGGTGGAGATGACCCAGCGGCTGATCGACGGGTTACGCGAGATAGAGAGCGTGACCGTCTACGGCGGGCAAGACGCCGGGCAGCAGACGGCGACCGTCTCCTTCAACATCGCCCGTATGGCGCCGTCGGAGGCAGGGCTGCGGCTGGACGAGGAGCACGGCATTATGTGCCGCGTGGGGCTCCACTGCGCACCAGCCGCTCATAAGACCATCGGCACGTTCCCAGGCGGCACGGTGCGCTTCGGGCTGAGCGCGTTCAACAGGCTGGAGGAAGTCGCAATAGCCGTGGAGGCCGTCCGACAGCTCGCTGAAGAGGCGCGATGAACAAGAGACAACACACAGTCGTTCTGGTTTACTCCACCAGCTACGCCATACGCGCAGAGAAGGTGCTGGCGAGGGCCGGGATCGACTGCAAACTGATCCCAGTGCCGCGCCATCTCAGCTCCGATTGCGGCGTCTGCGTACGCGTGCAACGGGCCGACCGCGAGGCGGCGCGTCAAGCGCTGGAGGAAATCGGGATGGAGATGGAAGGGATTCACGATATTTGAGGACGTTGATGGATTGGTAAGTTGGTAGGTTGGTAGATTGGTAGATTGATGTTCTCGCAGGTCGATTTGAGGAACAAGAGGAAAGTCGATGACGAAGACAGTCGATGCACGCGGATTACCCTGTCCGCAGCCGGTGATTAGGACGCGCAAGGCGATGGAGGAGCAGCAATTCCCGCTTGGGGGTAAGTGCGCGTTATTTTTGACTTGAAACGTAA
>CAZANJ010000254.1:0-4998 GCA_964486415.1 uncultured Anaerolineales bacterium | reverse complement strand
GTGAACGGCTCAAATTGCTCAACCTCTCCCGTCAACCGCTTAGCGACCAGCCGCACCTCCAGCTCCAGGCAGCGCCGGTAGATCGCCCTGTAGCCAAAGATGGGGTGCGTGATCTCGGTGTTCAACCGCTCCTCGAACTTGGTCAAGAACGTGCGGCGCCCAGCGTCGCTCAAGCGCCAGGCCCCGAATTTCTCCTCGAAGTCATCCTTCGCCAGCATGCGGTTATTCAGCAACGTCAGCACGACCGAGTCCACCACCACGCACCGGAAAGGCTCCACCACGTCCAAGGCCAGGGCCGGTTTGCCAAACTGCGACGAATGCAGAAACCCCACATAAGGATCGAGCCCCACAATACTGACCGCCGAAGCAGTCTGGTTCGTCAGCAACACATAGCCGAAGGATAGCAGCGCGTTGACCGGATCGCGCGGAGGGCGCTTCGTTCGCCGCTCGAAGCCCCACTCGTCCTTCAGCAGCTTGCTGAAGACACCGAAATAGAAAGCCGTCCCAGCCCCCTCCAGCCCAAGCAGCGACCCGTAGGCCGTGCCCGCCTGGGGATCGGAAGGATCGGGCGGCGGTGCATCTGCATCCCACTCCAGTTCCTCCACCTCCCCCATCACGCCCTTGATCGAATCCGCAGCATGGGCAATCTCGACGTCATCCCGCTTCCGATTGGCCCGCATCAGGAGCGTGCGCATGTTTGCCAGTTTACCGTATACGAATCCCTTCGCCAGCCCAAAGGCCCGCGTCGGGTCATTGTGAGCCCGATGCTGCTCCAGCCGGATCAAGCTGTTCTTGCCCATCGGCGGGGCCAGCCGCCCCCGGAAGCGACCATAATGGGAGCAGAAACAGATGTCCACCTTTTGCTCCAGCAACGCCGCCATCGCCGGGCTGGTCAGCGTCGCATCGCCGAAAATCACCGCCTGCGTAACCTTGATCAGCGGCACGCGAACTTTTCGCTTCGGTGTACCCTGCTCCTCGTTCGCTGGGATATGAACGACGAGAGTATCGCCGCTCTTTTTGACCAATGATCGTCTCTCGGTGACGTACAATGTAGTCATATCGCTCACCCTCACGTCTCGCGTGTTTACGTTTTACGGTCTACGTTCAGCATCTGCACCTCGCGGGGGAGACAGATCTCTTCCAGCGAACAATCGCGACATTTAGCCCGCTGATCGAGGGGTGGTGGGATTTGGCCCTTTTCCAACAGTTCAAAAGCCCGTCTCACTGCCTGCTCCGTGCACTCGCGCAGATCCGGAGTGATCTCGACCGTCACCCGCCGCCGCGAGCGCCAGTAGAAAATCTGACCGCGCTCGACCGTCTCGCCCGTGCGCTCCTCCAGACAGATCGCCTGGGCGCAGAGCTGAACGTGATCGTTGAGCCAGCGCCCCATCTTCCCGTGCTTATACTCCACCGGCATCATCTCTCCGTCGTGCTCCTCCACCAGATCGGCGAAGCCACAGACGCGCAACTCATCCGACCAGAGGTAAACCCGGCGGTGAATCACAGTATCTCCATCCCGCTCGACGCCGCTAGTGTGAACCCGCTCGTGCTGCTGAATCCCCTCCAGCACCGGCGCGTTGACCGTCATCTCGCTCTGGACGTACATCAGCCAGAAGCGCCGCTCGCAGTATCCAAGCTGATTAAGCATCGAGATAGGCAAGTAGTCAGGCGTCTCCATCCTTCACTCTCCATTCTCAATTCTCAATTCTTAATTCTCAACCCTCAATCCTCAACCCTCAACCCTCAATCCTCCTACACTGCCCCATTCCCATTGTAGTCTTCATCCCCACCCCGGCGTAGAGCGCCAGGTCGGCCAGGGCATTGAGTTGGGCGCGGATGGCGGGATCATCCTCCATCAAGCCGTAGATGACGCGCCCGACGAAGCCGACGTGGAAGGCGCGGCGATGGCGGAAGATCTGCGTGTTCAGGTCGTCGATGCGCTTGATCACCACGTGCTCGTCCAGATACTCCCGCAGCGTCCTGCGATCCAGCCGGAACGGCGCGGGTGCCAGATGGTTCCACGAGCGGGCCAAACTGCCGAAGACTGTCTCCGGCAAGGGCAGCACCATCACCTTCTTACCCCAATCCTTCTGCCCGAAGCCGAAGGCGGTGGGAGAGACAAAATCGAGCACGATCTCGTCATCGGGCCGGGCCTCGCGCACCAGATCGCCCCAGGAGGTGTAGCCAGCCCAGGGATGGCCCTCCGGCGTGGCGATGATCTCCTTGATCAGCAGCACCGCGCGGCCCAGCCGCACGACCGGCCGCCCCTGACCATGCAGGAAACGGGCCATAAAGCGCTCGAAGATCGGCTCGATGAGCGTGGTGAAGCGCAGCCAATAAGTCTCATCGGGCGACAGGTGCAGGCGTCCGTTCCGCGCCCGCGGTGTATTATGGAGCGTGGAGACGGTGAAGGGTCGGGTGGGCATATCGGGCATATGGAGCACCTCGGCCAGCGCCGGGTCCGATTCGCGCACCGTTTTCAAAAAAGCGGCGTGGGCCTGATAGCCCATCGAGGCCCGCACGCTCGATTCGCGCGTCGGCGTGAGCGTGACGACGATGGAGTGAAGCGCGTCGGATTGTGATTGCATAATGTCCTCCTTGTTGATAGCCATTGGAGTACCCGCCCGTGTATCCGTCCCAACGGGCGACCACGGAGGGATCGCCCCTACGTTATGAGTCAAATAATGATCGCCTCTCCCTCCAGGCGATCCTTCATCCAGAAATAGCCGCGCAGCTCGGCGTGGGCCTGGAAGGCCTGGGTGCCGAGGATAATGCGGTACCCCTCTTCGCGCCGACCATCGGGGAAGATCACGGTCAGGCGACGCGGGTAAATCGTCGTGCCGCCCAGTTTGCCATAGACCACGCCGCCGTCGTCCGGCGCGATGCCCAGCGCGGTGACGTAGCGCTCGGCGAAGACGCCCGCGATGCGCGAATCCAGCGGGTAACGGTCACCGCCCCATTCCTTCGCCTCCAAACGCAACCCCTTCAGCGCCACCGGCCGGCGGCAGACGCGATCCTCGAAATCATCGCGCGGCCAGGGGCTCTCGTAGGCCAGGCCCAGGCTCAAGCGCGGCTCGCGCCAGTCGCGGATTGCGCCGTAAAGGTCGCCCTCCTGCTCCGGCTCCCCGTACGTCCGCGCGAACTCGGCCCGATTTTCCAGCCATTGAACGCGGTAATTGCTCACCACGTGCATCAGCCCGTAGCTATTGATCGTCTCGCTGGAGAGCAGGTGCTGTTTGTCGTAGACCACGGCCGTCGCTCCCTGGAAGGGATCGCGGAAGTTGAAGAGCGCCTCGGCGAGATGGACCTGACCCTCCACGAACTCGCGCAACCGCTGACGCTCCCTTTCGTACTCCAGATAATCATCTAGATAAGGCACCAGGCTCTGAGGGTCATAAGCGTGCTCCGGTCCCTTGAGCCACTTGATCCAATCGGCTACCTGGATGGCGGTCTCACGCCCCAGCGATATCCCATCTTTATTATCCCGCAGCCACTGCTTGCGTCCCCAGTATTTGCCGAAATGCTTGCGCAAGGTCCAATCTGGGCGCTTGCTGCCCGGGGCGAAGACCTCCTGTATACGCTCGTAGAGCGCGTCCATCTCCTCCTGCAAGTGGTCCGGCATGATATGCTCCAGCTTGTAAAGCGGATAGAAGCACTCGGTGATAGCGTGGGTGCGGATATAGGCGTAGAGCGTCTGCTTGGGCGGCAGGGCCTCAATGCCTTGTACAATCTCGGCGAACTCGGCGCGGGAGAGCGTCTCGCCGTCGTAGTCGGCCAGGGCACGGCAGGCCGCCTCGTCCAGGAGAGCCACAGCGCGGCTGGTTCCGTCGTGCTGCGATTTGCCCAGCACGCGCCCGGCGCGGCCCAGCCGCTGGAGCAGTTCGTCGCCGTAGCGGGCGTCGCAGACCACGAAATCGAGGTTCTGCCGCAGCTTCTCTTTTTTCTGGAAGTTGTAGCCGATGTCGACCGTGGGGGTGGCCAGGATCAATGAACGAGCCGTGGCCCGCCGGCGCTTCTCCTCCGGCTCTGGCCCGGTGATGCGGCCCATCTGTTCCTCGTCGATGGTCGTCCGCAACGCGGTGAAGCAGGTGTTGACCCGCCACAGCGCGCTGCTGATCAATGCACCGTCCTGTCCCGCGTCCAGCCAAGCGGCGAGATCGCCCCGGTGATGGCCTGCCCATTCCTGCACCTCCGCCTCGGCGATCTCCAGCTCCAGCGAGGTCAGCACCGGCGTTGAGGCATAATCCGCACCCTCGTCCGGTTCGTCCTGGGGCTCGATCAGGGTCCAATCGCTCTTATCGAAGACCCGACCCAGATACTCCAGCACGTGCTCGTTGGGCGTGGCCGAAAGCAGGCAGATGCGGCGCTCGCGCACGTCGAAGTAGCCGAACTGCCGGGAGATGACGAAGAAAAAGAGGAAGTTCGCCAACTGCTTGCTGTCGTAGTAGTGGAACTCGTCGATGACGATGTAGTCGAAGGCGGTGAGTATCCTCTCAAACATATTGCGCTGGTCGTGGGAGCCGTAGCGGAAGTAGAGCGCGTAGTAGAAGATGTCCGGGTTGACGACCAGCACGATGGGCAGCTTGCGGTGATCGTCCGGCGGGATGTCCAGCGCGTCGTAGTAGTCGAGCGGATTCTGGATCAGTCGCTGGAGCGTCTCGCCGGGCCGGTCGCCCTGCTCCATCATCTCGCGCAGCCGCGCCGCGTGCACCTTCAACACCCGGAAGTCGAGGTCATGCCTCTCCACGAACGCCTGGATGTCCGCGGTGTGCTGCTGGATCAGGGCGTTGGTCGGCGCGATGAAGAGCACGTTCTTGCCCTGCCCGTCCAGGTCGAAGAGGCGCAGCAGGCTGGCGAGGGTCTTGCCGGTGCCAGTGTTGTAGGTGTTGACCACCAGGTTGTACTCCTGCAGCGCCTGGTAGGTGCGCAGTTGGTGATAGAGAGGCTGATGTTCCAGGCCCCATGGGTTTTCGGGGGCCAGTTTTTCGGATTGGGGTT
>CAZANJ010000253.1:0-5014 GCA_964486415.1 uncultured Anaerolineales bacterium | reverse complement strand
AGGCCCATCCGCTCCTGCGCGTAGAAGACCGGGCCACGCGAATCCAGCTTGACCAACACCGCCACCAGCATCAAGAGTGGCGAGAGTAGGATCAAACCGCAGACCGCTCCGGCAATATCCATCGTCCGCTTCGCCGTGCGCCGCCAGCCTCGCAGAGCGATGTCGCGCACGGTCAACAGGGGCAACCCGCCCAGGTCACCGATGCTGACCGGGCTGGCCATAATCTGGAACACATCGGGGAAGACCTTGACGGTCACCTGACCGCGCTCGCATTCTGAAAGCAGCATCAGTATCTCGTGATGGGTAGCCTCCGGCAGGGCGATGATGACTTCGTCGATCTGATGTTTGTCGATAAGCGGGGCCAAGTTGCTGGCCTGACCGAGGAGATCAGCGCCCACGGGCACGTCGCTGACGCCGTTTGTGGAAACGAAGCCGATGACCTCATACCCCATGCCCGGATTGGACTGTATCTTCTGGAAGATCATCCGGCCCACGCTGCTGGCGCCGACGATGAGCACCCGGTCACAGCCCCAACCGCGTTTTCGCAGTTGAGTGCGAATTTTGGCATGGGCCATTCGCCCCAAAGTGACCAGCAGGATGGTCATTCCCCATCCGTAGAAGATCATGCCCCGTGAATAGTCCATCTCCAGCGGGCTGTTCTTGAAAAGCAGCGAGGAGAGCGCCACTCCCATTAAAGTGCCCAGCGTGGTGGAGGCGAAGACGGATGCGAGTTCGTCCACGCGCGAGGTCGTGCGGGTCAGACGATAGAGCCCGGCGAAGGCGAAGACCATCAGGATGGATATGATATGGGCTATCTCGATGTTGACGTAATTGAGGAAGCTGCCCATATTCTGGGCTTCATTCGGCCAGGCGATCCAGCGTCGCATCCAGTAAGCCAGCAGGAGCGCCAGGGCCGCCATCACTCCATCGGTGAGGGCCAAGGTGAGTGTAAAGATTACCTGCGTTCGCGTTTTTGACTTCACCGCTTGTCCTCCAAATTTCAAGATTGGTTCAATCTCAGAGATTGAACCAATCTATTTGAAAGCAGTTGCTCGATCTTGAGGCGTAGCGATATGGCGCCGACTATGAAAATGTGTAGCCACCAGGCGGTCTGCTTGGCGTAATGCTTACGGTAGAAAATATCCATCGCGCGATAGAACTCGATCTGCGCCCGCGCACTGTGGCGGCTGGCGGCCCGTTTGACGTGCAAAACGGTCGTCGAGGGATTGTAGTAGATCTTCCAGCCAGCCTCCTTGATGCGATAAGCCCAATCGAGGTCCTCCCCATACATAAAAAACTGCTCGTCCATCAGACCGACCTGGGCCATGGCCTCCGAGCGCACCAGCATGAAGGCCCCCACCACGGAATCCACCTCGGCTACTCGGTCGGGATCGAGGTAGGTGAGATTGTAACGCCCGAAGCGACGGCTGCGCGGGAAGAGACTGGATAGGCCCAGCAAGCGATAGAAAGAGACCTCCGGTGTGGGGAATGAACGCCGACAGGCCAGATCGAGCGAGCCATCGAGGCGCACCAGCTTGGGGCCAGCGGCGCCGGCCTCCGGATGGCGGCCCATAAAATCGAGCATGTCGGCCAACCCGTCCGGCGGCAACTCCGTATCGGGGTTAAGGAGCAAGGCAAAGCGCGGCGCTTGTGCTTCAGGGGCGGCGGGCGGAGAGCGAAAGCCGAAAGCGCGAAGGCCCTGGTTGTTGGCGGTAGGGTAGCCGAGGTTCTCCTGGTTTGCAATCAAGCGCGTCTGGGGAAACTCATCGGCGACCATCTCGGCGCTGCGATCTGACGAGGCATTGTCCACCACGCATACCTCCAGCGTGAAGTCGCCTTGGCTGGCGTAAACGGAGCGCAGACAAGCGCGTAACAGATCGCGGGTGTTATAACTGGTGATGACAATTCCCAAATCAAGCTTCATATGTCAATAGAGAATTGCGAATTGCAGATTGCAAATAGCAGATTGGTTCAATCTGAAAGATTGAACCAATCTACGAAGCGAATGATGTTGGCATTCTAACATAAAGGCATAGGCTGGTCAAACGATGGTCAGGTTGCCCCATTCCCGACCTTCGACTATACTTACTCTGGCAATGGTAAGCCGAGTAGCTGAAGAAAGGAATTATCCACCCATACCCTGCTCAATCGCCGGGTTGCAAGCCCGGCTAGAGCAGGAACTGGGTAGCCACGAAAGGAATGTAGCTAGATATGACCGAGAAAAACTTGAAAACACGTCTGAGAAGCGGCGAGAGGCTGATCGGCTCACTGGTGACGCTTCCAGCGCCGGATGTGGCCGAGATTATGGCACACGCAGGCTTCGACTACCTCTGGATTGAGACCGAACACGCGCCGATGGACTTCATCCACGCCCAAACTCTGATCCAGGCGGTCGGTGGACGCTGCCCTTGCCTGCTTCGGATACCGGACATACAGGAGGTATGGATCAAAAAGGCGCTGGACATCGGCGTCGATGGCATCATCGCGCCCCAGGTCAGGACAGCGGCCGACGCCGAGCGGATCGTCGAGTGGAGCCTCTACCCCCCGGCTGGACGGCGCAGCGTGGGCGTCTCCCGCGCCCACACCTACGGGATGAAGTTCCAGGAGTACGTCGACACAGTGAACGATGAACTGACCATCGTGCTCCAGGCGGAAAATGCGGAGGCCGTGCGCAACATCGGGGCCATCGTGGAGACGCCCGGAATCGACGCGGTGCTCATCGGCCCCTATGATCTCTCCGGCAGTCTCGGCGTCCTGGGACAGACGAGCCATCCCAAAGTCCAGGAGGCCATAACGGAGATACGGCGCCGCTGCCAGGAGGCCGACATGCCGGTGGGCATCTTTACCACAGACGCACCCACGGCGCGAGAGTACATCGCGCAGGGCTTCACTCTCATCGCCCTCGGTATGGATGTGTTTTATCTCTGGCAATCGGCCCGCGCGACATTGGAACAGGTGCAAAAAAGCAAGTGAGGCCCGCTAAGCCGCCGGATCTGGCGATCCAGCGGGAGCGGGCGAATGGAAGGCAAAAGGTGACAAAAGATAAGTTGGAAGCTCCCCTCCAATCGGGGAGTCTGGTACTCTATAAGCACGACCCCGCACGCGTCGCCTCCGTCGGCGCCAAGAAGCTTCAGATCGAGCTGCCCGATGATGAGACCCTGTCGGTGCGGCCCAAAGATGTCACGCTGTTCCACCCCGGTCCAATGGAAAGTCTGGACGCGCTGGGCGACCATCCGGCGGGCGAGATCAAGACCGCCTGGGAACTGCTCAGCGGCGGCGAGACCACCTTGCCCGAACTGGCGGAGTTGGCCTACGGCGCTTACACCCCCACCACCGCCTGGGCCGCCTGGCAGGTCGTGAGCGATGGGCTCTACTTCCAGGGGAGTCCGGATGAGATCATCGCCCACACACCGGAGGAGGTGGAGGCGGAACGTGCCGCCCGCGAGGCCCGCGCCGCGGAAAAACGAGCCTGGGAGGAGTTCTTGTCCCAAACCCGCGCCATACTGCGTGCCTCATCTGGAGAAGAGCCGCAGAAGGCCGATCTGCTCGTGCCCGAATATGAGCCCTTCCTCCGCGACGTGGAGATGTTGGCCTTCGGGTACACGGATAGCAGCAACGTGTTACAGGAGCTGGGCCGCTCCGCGAGCCCGGAGGACGCCCACGCTATCCTCTTGAAGCTCGGTTACTGGGATCACACCGTCGTGCCCTACCCGCAGCGGCTCGATTTGCCCAGCGAGCCGCCGACTGCCCCGCTGCCCGACCTGCCCGAGGAGGCGCGGATCGATCTCACTCATCTCCCCGCCTTCGCCATCGACGACGAAGGCACCAAGGATCCCGACGACGCCATCAGCCTGGAGGAGACCTCGGATGGGCGACGTCTCTGGGTGCATATCGCCGACGTGTCCGCACTGGTGACACCGGAAAGCGAGGCCGATCTGGAAGCGCGCGCCCGTGGCTCCACGCTTTACTTGCCCGATGGGAATGTGCCCATGCTGCCTACCCAGGCCGCTCGCAGGTTGGGGATGGGCATCGAGGATAAATCGCCCGCCCTCTCCTTCGGCCTTGACCTGAGCCCGGAGGGGGAGATCCTCGGCGTGGAGATTGTGCTAAGCTGGGTGCAGGTCAAACGTTTGACCTATGATGAGGCTAACGCGCTGATTGAGGCTCAGGAGGAGCCGTTGTGGGCCCTCTATCAAGCAGCCCACGTCTATCAAGAGCGCCGCCGGGAAAACGGAGCCATCCGCCTCGATCTACCCGAGGTCAAGGTGCGCGTGAATGACGGGCGCGTATCCATCACTCCCTTGCCAGCGCTGAAGAGCCGGGACTTGGTGCGCGAGGCAATGCTGATGACGGGGGAAGCCACGGCCCAATTCGCCCTGGAGCAGGGCATCCCCCTGCCCTTCGCCACTCAATCCCCTCCCGACACCGACGAGCGGCCCGACGATCTGGCCGGGATGTATGAGCTGCGACGTCACATGAATCGGAGTCAGCACAGCAGCCATCCCGCGCCCCACGCGGGGCTGGGCCTGGAGGCCTACGTGCGTGCCACGAGCCCCCTGCGGCGCTACCTCGACTTGGTGACCCATCAGCAACTGCGGGACCATCTGCGAGGGGAGGAGCCGCTGGAGATGGGAAAGGTTGTGAACCGCATCGGGGAAACAGAGGCCGTCTCCGGTCGGGTCCATCGGGCCGAGCGGCTGTCTAAGGAGCACTGGAAGCTGGTCTACTTGATACAGCATCCCGATTGGCGCGGCGAGGGCGTGCTGGTGGAGCGCTGGAATCGGCGCGGGACGGTGCTCATCCCGGAACTGGCCATAGAGACAAAGGTGAACTTGCGCCAGAATCGGCCCTTGAACGACACTGTGACCCTCGCGCTGGTGGATGTAAATCTGGCGGAACTGGAGGCCCACTTCCGGCCCAAGCGCTCATAGCCGGAAGAAAAGAACTGGAGTATTCCAGACCCTCAAGGTTTTTGGAAACCTTGAGGGTCTTTTGCATACCATATTTCCCGGAA
>CAZANJ010000252.1:0-5051 GCA_964486415.1 uncultured Anaerolineales bacterium | reverse complement strand
ATACCCGCCGATTGGGGTTGATGAGTTCGCACAACGCCGCAGAACGCCTCTGGCGACCTCTGGAGGGCCTTGGAACCGCTACGATTTCCCTTCATCCCAAAAAGTTGACACCCGAATCGGTCTGTGATAAAATACCTAAGTGGCTTATGTATGACCTTTTAAGGTATAGTGAGGGGAGAAAGGGATGTGAGCGAGAGTACAAGGGATAGCTTGGATCAGATGCGGCGCGGGACGACGACCCTGGCGATTCTCAAGCTGCTGATCGACGCCGACGAGCCGCTGCACGGCTACCGCATGATACAGGAGCTGGAGGAGCGCAGCCGGGGCATCTTCGCCTTCAACGAGGGACTGATCTACCCCCGGCTGCACCAGATGGAGCACGATGGCTTGCTGCGCAGCCGCTGGGAGGGGGAACCGGGCACCCGCCGCCGCAAAGTCTATGAGGTGACGGAGAAAGGCTACCGCCAATTGGATGCGGAGATGGAACAGTGGGAGACCTTCCGGCGGGGGATGCGTCTCCTTCTGGGATTGGAAGCGGAGCCGGCATAGTTATGTTGAGCGGTGAACGTGCCACATCGTTGCCCCGCCTCGGGCGCATGGGGGCCAACGCGCTCATCCTCGGCCTGTGGCTGTGGCTCTACCGCGCGGTCTTCGACTACCTGAGCATCATCTTCTCGCGTGACGATTTCCGCACTAACCAAGTGCTGCTCGTTGGCGTGATCGCGTTGATCGCCTGGCAGACATACCGCCGGGGGGCTGCGTTCGCCTTCGATGCGCGGCCGCAGTTGTTCGCACCGGCGCTGGCGCTGGCCCTGGGCGGCTCGGCGCTCTATCTGCTGGCCGAGCGCTTCCTTGATGTCAACACCCTTTCGGCCAGCCTGTTCGGGCTGGCGAGCTACGGGCTGCTGGGCCTGTGGATGAGGCCGCGGCGCTGGCGGGAGGGGCTGCCCGCGGCGCTACTCTTGATCGGCACCCTGCCCTTCGGCGCCCACCTGCAGACCTTCGTCGGCTACCCGATGCGCATCCTCACAGCCACCATCGTGGGGGACGGCCTGGCGGCCGCCGGCGCCACATCCGTCGGCGTCGACACCATCCTGGTGCTGGAGAACGGCGTCTCGCACATCGACCTGCCCTGCAGCGGGGTCAAGAGCCTGTGGACCGGGATGCTGTTCCTAGTCGCCGCGACCTGGATCGAGCGGCGGCGGATCAACATGCGCTGGCTGCTGATCGCGCTGCTGCTGGCGCTGTTGCTGTTCGTCGTCAATCTGGTGCGGGTGGCGATCATGGTCGTCGTCGGGCAGGTGATGGGCTGGACATTGCTGGCCGAGATGCTCCACGTGCCGCTCGGTATGCTCGGCTTCGGGGCCGTGTGCGCGGCGGCGGTGGGGCTCTCTTCGCTACAGCCGTCGATCGCGGATGCGCCAGAAGAGGAGCAGAGCAGCGCCCACGAGCGCCCCATCTGGCTGGCGCCGGCCCTGGCGGCAGTTATCCTGGCGATGGGGCTGATCTACGCCCCGCGCCCGCAGGTGGGCCTGGCGCAGGCCCCGGATTCGAGCGCCCGGTGGGATTTTCCGGCCGACCTGATCACCGAGCCAGAGCCGCTCCGGCCCGACGAGATAGAATGGCTGACCCGCGACGGGGCTGCCTCGGCCGAGCGGATGCGCTTCGCGTGGCGCGGCTCTGATGGCACCGTCAGCGGCTCGCTGATGCTGATCACAAGCGCGACTTGGCGGGCGCAGCACCGGCCGGAGCGCTGCTTCGAGGTCTACGGGCTCTCGCTCAACGCTTCGCGCGTCTATCTGGTCGAGCTGGTCGAGCCCGATTTCCCCGTGCGCTTCGTCTCGCTGGGCGACGAGGCGGGCCGGGAGCTGGCATCGGCCAGCTACTGGTTCCAGTCGGCCCAGCGCACCACGGCCGACTACGGGACCCGCATCTGGGCCGATCTTTTACCGCAGCGCGACCGCTGGGTGCTGGTCACGATTCTCTTCGACGACGTGCGCGATCCGCGCGACGCCGACTTACACGCGCTCTACGCCGCGCTGCACGAGGCTGTGGCACGCAGGCTGAATAACACAGATGGGTAGGATTAGCGGATCAAACGACACCCACTGTTCTAACGGAAAAAAGTTACACCCGAGGAGGATTCCTTATGAAGAAGCAACAGAAAGCTATCGTCCGCAAACTAACCAACCCGCGCGGTTGGGCCTACGGCCTGTTCTGGTCGTGGAACGTGATCTTCCTGGCCTTTATGCTGCTGGGCTTCGCCCCACAAGTGCTGCCGGAGATACTCCGGGCCGCTCGCTCAGGGCAGATCCCGACGGCGTTCCTGGCCTACGGGCTAATCCTGAGCGCGATCCCGCTGGCGGCCATCGTCATCGGGGCCACGGGGCTGCGCCGCTCGCCGAGCAAGCTGCTGGCCTTCGGCTACGGCGTCGAGGGGCCGCTGATGCTGATGCTGATCGTGCGCTTCTTCCTGATCCGTCAGGCCATGCCGCCCGTGATCCTGCTTTCGTCCATCGCGGGCGCCGGGCTGGCGACGCTCCTCTGGCAGCTCATCGACCGGCGCATCGACGAGCGCGGCCCTGTCCTATCCCACCTGCGCCTGATCGGGCTGGCGCTCTTGCTCCTGATCGGCCTCTACGCCGCCGTCTGGGTCGCCTTCTACGTCCCGCCGCTCGTCGCCCAGGCACCGCAGATGCTGGGTGATCTGCTGCGCTATCCCCCTGAACTGCGCTGGATACCGCTCTGGATCCTGGGGCTCGTCCTGGGGCTCTACACGGCCACGCTCTTCGTGGCGCTGCCGATCGTGGTGCCCGTGCTCTATGTGCGGGCCTGGTGGCAGGGCGTGCGCGGTTTCATCGCCGATCAGAAATGGCCGCGGGCGGTCAGTATCACCGCCCTCGTGCTGATTGCATGCATTGGCTTGCTGGTTTGGACCAATCAGCAGCCCCAGCAGCGGGCCTTCGCGCTGCTGGAGAGGCCACCGGAGACGCCGGAGGAGGCTCAGGCGCTGCTAGAGCAGGAGGAGGACATCCGCCGGGGGCTGCTCAACGCCTACCTGGCGCCCTATCGTTACATCAGCGCCGTGGGCGAGGTGCGCCACGTGAGCGATATGTACCAATATTCGCTGGGCCTCTCGCAAGAGCAAGCCTGGCGCGTCCAGCAGCTCTATGAGCTCGTCGCCCGCCCGCTGCTTTATGAGCCGGTCGAGACGGTTGAGATGATCGAGCCCGGCCAGGCTTGGGACAACCGCGCCTTCCGCGAGGAGCCGCAGAGGGCGGCCGATCTGTACAAAGCCTACTTCGATCAGCCCATCCTGGATGGTGAA
Organism: uncultured Anaerolineales bacterium; assembly: GCA_964486415.1. Lineage (GTDB taxonomy): Bacteria > Chloroflexota > Anaerolineae > B4-G1 > B4-G1 > CAZANJ01. The sequence continues at coordinate 1,723 of CAZANJ010000252.1, read as the reverse complement.
CACGACATCATCGTGCGCACGGTGCGCTCGACCTGGTCCGCCGATCAGGCCCGCGCGGCGGTGCTGGCCGTGGACGACGCCGAGGTTCTCATCACCCGCCAGGAGGTGACCGTGACCGAGCACGGCGACTGGGCCGAGGTGGAGCTGCACGAGGCCTATCAGAACCAGACCTGGGAGCGGCAGGAAGTGGTCTACTACCTCAGCCTGCCGGAGTCGGCGGTCATCACCGGGGTCTGGCTGGGCGAGAGCGCGGATCGAGACCAACGCTTCGCCTATCGCGTCGCTCCGCGCGGTGCAGCTCAGGCGGTTTATCGCAACGAGGTGCGCCGCCGGGTCGACCCAGCCCTGGTCGAGCAGATCGGGCCGCGCCAGTACCGGGTGCGCATCTTCCCGGTCGAGCCGCGGAACCGCCGCTGGGACGAGGACGCGAACGAGACGATCAGCGAGGATGGCCCGTCGCTGCATATGTGGCTGACCTACCGCCTGCTCGTCAAGATTGAGGGGGACGGGGACGCTTGGTCGCTGCCGCAATTGGCCGACAAGCGCAGCGTCTATTGGGACGAGAGCTCGGATCGGCTGGTCAACGGGGAGCCGATGGCGGTCGATGAGGAGGCCTGGCTGCCGCCGGTGGTGTCTGCGACTGCGTCCGCGGTGGAGCCGGTCGATCACCGCTTCGACTTTCCCGACGGCGAGAGCGTCATCGCTTTTCCCGTCTCCGACAATGATATATCCCAGCCGCCCGACGATCTGCGGTTGGCGGTGGTGCTCGACCGCTCGCGCAGTATGGCCGGACGTAGGGGCGAGGTGCGGGCGGCCCTGGCGCAGCTATCCGCTGCGACCGTGGATGTCTACCTGACGGCCTCCGAGTACCACGGCGCTGATCCGACGCTGGTCGATCTGTCTATGCTCGATCTGGGCGGTATTCGGTACGCCGGCGGTCAGAACGCGGCCCAGTTGCTGGCCCAGTTCGAGCGGCTGCACGCGGCGGATCAGGCCTACGATGCGATTCTGGTGCTCACCGATGGCAGCGGCTACGAGCTGGGCGACGGCGACTTCGACGTCTCGGTGCCCGAGGCGCCGCTGTGGATGGTGCATCTGGGCGGCGAGCTCCCCCTGGGTTACGACGACGCTACGCTGGAGGCGATCCAGGCCAGCGGCGGCGGGGTGGTCGGCGACGTGCGCGAGGCGCTGACCCGCCTGGCGGTCTCGCTGGAAATGGCGTCGTATGACGTGGTGGACGGTTACGCCTGGTCGCTCGCGCCGACGGAGAAGGCCGAGGCGGGGGACGCTGTCGACGAGGGTTTCGCACCCCTGGCGGCCCGCCGGCTGATCCTGGCCGAGATGGAGCGAAATCGGGGCCAGATCGACGAGCTGGACACCCTCGACTATCTGCACGAGATCGCGGTCGAGCAGGGTATCGTCACGCCCTACTCGTCGATGATCGTGCTGGTCGAGCAGCGCCAGGAGGAGCTGCTGGACGAGATGGAGAAGGCCGGCAATCGCTTCGAGCGGGAACACGAGGAGGTCGGCGAGACCGAAGGAGAGACCGCGCTCACGGTGACTGGCGTGCCAGAGCCGGAGGAATGGCTGCTGATCGCGCTGGCGGCGCTGGCGCTGGTATGGTTGGTAAATCGGGAAACTGGTAGGTTGGTAGATTGGGAAACTGGTAGATTGGGAAACTGGTAGATTGGTAGACCGGTTTACCAATTTACTAATGTACCAA
>CAZANJ010000251.1:3785-5053 GCA_964486415.1 uncultured Anaerolineales bacterium | reverse complement strand
GCCCGCCAGAATCCGCGCCGGGGAGACGTTCAAATGCTCGGCGAGGGCGCGGCGCAGGGCCAGGGCCTCCCGATCGGGGTAACGGTCCATGGGCACGTCCCGCAGCGCCTCGCGCACCCTGGGCGGCGGGCCGTAGGGGTTGCTGTTGACGCTGAAATCGAGCACGTCTCGCGGGCTGAATCCCCATTGCTCCAGCTCCTCGTAATCTGGCGCGCCGTGAGGCACAATCGGCGCCTGTAGGACCTCGGGGCGGGGGGAGAGTTTCGGATGATTAGTCTTGTCTGTCATTGTGAAACGTAAAACCTGAAACGTAAAACGTCAATCAGTCGCGGTTGAAGTGAAGGGCCAACGCCAGGCCAATCAGCAGGGCGGCACCGATGCCCACCGCGGCTCTCATCACCCGCACCGCACGCCCGATGTCCTTCGGGGCGGGAGCCGGTTGACCCACGCCCAGCCGGTAGTGATCGGTCTTCTCCAATTCGACGTTCAGCGCACCGGCCATCGCGCTCATCGGGTGCCCGGCGTTGGGGCTGGCGGTCTTGCCGCTGTCCCGCCGCCAGATGCGACGGGCGTTATCCGCGTCCTCGCCGGTGAGCGCCGCCCCCAGCGTCAGCAGCGCCGCCGTGACCCGCGCCGGGATCAGGTTCAGCAGGTCGTCGAGGCGGGCCGGGACTTTGCCCAGCCACTCGCGGGCCGCGTCGCGGTAGCCCCACATCGAATCGACCGTGTTGACGAAGCGATAGGCCAGCGCGCCCGGCAGTCCGCCAGCGGCGTAGGCCAGCAGTGGGGCCATGATACCATCGGACGTGCTTTCCGCCACCGACTCGATGGTTGCGGCGGCGACCTGCGAACCGTCGAGAGTCGACGTGTCGCGGCTGACCAGGTGCCAGGAGACCAACCGTCTGGCCTCCGGCAGATCTTCTGCCTTCAGGGCCGCCTCAATCGCCCCGGCGGCGTCGCTCAACCGGCCCACGGAGAAGGTGGCTTTCAACAGCGCCGCCTCCGCCAGCCAGTCGAGCGGGCGGGGCAGGCATTCGATCAGGCGCTCCACGAGGCGCCCCAGGCCGAAGACGCCCAGCGCCCCGCCGATGGCGACCAGTCCGCCGTAGGCCAACTGGGCCAGGCGGCCCCGGCGCGGCGCGTGGCGTTGGGCCTCCGCGATGGCCGATCCCATCCAGGCCACCGGATGGAAGCGGTTCGGCGGATCGCCCAGCGTCAGGTCGAGAATCAGGGCCAAGATAAAAGTTGGAATTTGCATAAAATCAAAG
>CAZANJ010000251.1:0-3685 GCA_964486415.1 uncultured Anaerolineales bacterium | reverse complement strand
CGTCAGGTCGAGAATCAGGGCCAAGATAAAAGTTGGAATTTGCATAAAATCAAAGCGCCTTCGCCAGCGCCTGGCGCACGCTCCGGCCAATGAGCCAGCCGACGCGCGTGGCAGGGCCGGCGTAGGGCAGCGCCGCGCCGCGCCCGGTGCAGGCGATGACCACGGCGTCGGTCGAGGTGCCGCTCGCCAGGTATCCATCGGACGTGTGAGCGCCGTGAGCCATAAGCGTCTGCGTCTTCGCCTCGGTGGCGGTGATAATTGTGTTGACCAGCGCGGCTGGCTTCAAGGCGCCATCGACCAGTACGATCAGGTTGATGGTACTGGGCACGAGCGGCGCCGGTTCGCTCAGGCCGGAGGCGGTCGCGTTGCCCAGGCCCGCCGTGGCGACAGTGGTGACGGTCAAATCGCCGTCACGCGCGGTCGCGCTCTGGGCTTCGTCGACGAAAACGGCCGTCATCAGCCCCACGAACGGCTCGTCGATATCGTGCTCGCGGGCGAAGGCGATCAGATCGTCAGCCGGGCTCCGCACGTCGTAGTCCTTGTCCACGTGGCGATTGACGATGCAGCGGGCCTGACCGAACCCGCCGCCGACGAGGGCCGACGAGAGCGTCTGTAGCGGGCGCTCGCTGCGCAGCACCAGCGCCCGCCCGGGGTTTCCCGGAGTGAAACGGGCGGTGACGCCAGGGAAGTCGAGGTCTAGTGACGTCATCGCAGCACCACCGCGAAGAAGAGCAACAGCACCAGCTCCGCCGTCTCGCCGAGGGCGCCGTAGATGTCGCCGGTCAGGCCGGGGATGCGGGCCAGGACGAAGCGGGCCACGGCCCAGGTGAGCAGCCCGGTCAGCGCCAGCGCCGCCAGCCCGACCAGGCCACCGCCGAGCCAGGCAGTCGCGAGGGCGATGACCGTCGCCAGCGCCGCCTGCGTCCACCCGGCGTGATCCTTCATCGCGCGGCCCAGGCCCTCGGCGCGGGCGTAGGGGAAGAGCACGATGCTCAGCGTCATCCCCCAGCGGGCCAGCGTCGGCGTCAGCAACAGGGCCGCGGCGCGTCCGGGCAGGGCGGTCAGGAGAGCGAACTTCAACAGGAGCAAAATCACGCCGCCGGCGAACCCGAAGGCACCGATCCGCTCGTCGTGCATAATCTCCATCCGCATCTCTGGCGTGTGACCGCCGAACAGCCCGTCCAGCGCGTCAAGAAAGCCGTCGATGTGGAGCGCGCCGGTGGCGATGACCCACCCAGCGAGCACCAGCGCCGCGATCAGATTGGCGGGAAAAAGTGGCGAAAGCGCCCGCTCCAGACCGATCAACAACCCGCCGAGCAGCACGCCTACCAACGGGAAGAAGCCGACGGCCCGTCCCAGCTCTTCCATCGTGAAGGCGCGTCGCACGATGGGCGGCACCAAGGTCAAAAACTGAAGCGCCGCCAGCGGCGGCACCAGCCAGCGACTCACCACCCAACGAAAAAGAGACACCCGCTCCTCCTACTCTCCATTCTCCATTCTCAATTCTCCATTCTATCCATCAGAGACCCCGGCCTCGGCGAAGGTCGCCATCTCGCCCAGGATCTTGCAGGCGGCCTCGGCCAAGGAGAGGCTCAGCGCAGCGCCGGTGCCCTCGCCCAGGCGCAGGCTCAGATCGAGCAGCGGCTCCAGCTCCAGCCAATCCAGCATCGCCCGGTGCCCGCACTCATCGGAGAGGTGGCCCGCGATCAGGTAGGGGCGGATCGCCGGGGCCATCCTCACGGCCAGCATCGCCGCGGCGGTGGAGATGAAGCCATCGACCAGCACGGGGCGCCCGTGGGCAGCTGCGGCCACCATCGCACCCGCCATCCCGCCGATCTCGAAGCCGCCGACCTTCGCCAGCACATCCACGGCGTCGTCGGGATCGGGCTGGTTGACCGCCAGGCCGCGCTCGATGGCCTTGACCTTGCGGGCCAGCCCCTCGTCGTCGATCCCCGCGCCGCGCCCGGCGATCTCGGACGGGACAAGGCCGGTCAGCGCAGCGGCGATGGCGGTCGAGGGGGTCGTGTTTCCAATGCCCATCTCGCCCAGAACGAGGATGTCGAGCCCGCGCTCCAGCTCCGCCTCGACCACCTCAGCGCCAGCGGTCAGGGCCTGGAGCGCTTGCTCGCGGCTCATCGCCGGGCCGCGGGCCAGGTTCTCGGTGCCAAGCGCCACCTTCTTATCCACCAGCCCGGGATGGGCGTCAAAATCGGACGCCACACCCATATCGACGATCACGACGCGGGCATCGGCGTGGCGGGCCAGGACGTTGATCGCCGCCCCCTCGTTGAGGAAGTTGAGCACCATCTGAGGCGTCACCTCCTGCGGGAAGGCGCTCACGCCCTCGGCGACGACGCCGTGATCGCCCGCCATCGTGATGATGACCTTGTGCTCGATGGCAGGCGTCGGGTCGCCATAGATCCCGGCCAGTTGGATCGATAAATCCTCCAGACGGCCCAGGCTGCCCGGCGGCTTGGTCAGGATGTTCTGCCGCTCACGGGCGGCCTCCATCGCCGCGTGATCCAGCGGCGGGATGATTTGATCGATGAGCAAACGTTCAAGTTGCATAGGTCTTTCCTTGTTGTTTTGAGCACGGGCGACCACGGGCGAATCGTCGCCCAGAGGAGCCCCTTCGAGTATTTATCGATCTGGAATCTCTGAGCGCGGCCCGCCGCCCACCAGCCGATAGCGTGTGACGGCGATTTCAGCGGGTAACTGGCGCCTCAGAAAGTCCATCGCGTCAGGTGCGTCGGCGTGGCGGGGATCGAGCAGGAGCCCCAGGATGGTGCCGCTGTGCGCCCGGCAGACGCCGAGGGCGTTGATCGCGTCCGCCAGGTCCAGCGCAGCCTCCAGCAGGGGATGGGACAAGATCGCCTGATGGGCGCGGCTGCTGAGCGTGGCCGCCTCCCCCACATCCTGCCAGTTCTCTCGCTCCAGACCCGCGAACAAAAGTTGGAACGCCTCGCGGTGCTGTGGGGCCAGGCGGCGCAATGCCTCGCTGTGATTCAGCCGATTGAACGCCAGCGTGTCGACCGCGCCGCCCGGGTCGAGCACGATCACGTCCAGCGGCGGCGCTTCGCCCAGAGGTTTCTGGAGCGCGCCGTCGCGGTGCGCGAAGAGCGTCAGGCCGGGGAAGACGGTGCTGTCGCTGGGCTCCACGCTCACCGCCAATCGGGCCGCCTCCTCCGCATCCAGCGGATGTCCCAGCGCCTCGGCCAGGGCGTACAGCGTGGCGCCCACGTCGGCGGTGCTGGTGGCGTAGCCGCGCCCGCGTGGCATCTCCGAGGTCAATCGTAGCCGCCCGGTGCTCCTGGCGGACCCGTTGCCGAACCGCGCCAGACCGAGGCGCAGGGCAGCGGTGGCCTTGGGCGCATCCGCGGGAACGTCCCAGCCAGCAGAGGAAGTCGAGGCGGGGTTGAGCTCAATCTCGGCGGCGGCGTAATGGTCGATGGGGCAGGAGACCAGACAACGCACGCCGTCGAGGGTGCCCTGCACCAGTTCACCGCAGGCGATGGGCAAGACGACGCGCCCGCTGCGGTTGATGTGGCTTCCCATCGGTGGGTCGTAGGGAGCGTGATGGGCTAACGCTCAATGCCGAGGCGAGCCATCACGCCCTGCTGGTAGTAATGTTTCACCTCGCGCATCTCGGTCACCAGGTCGGCGCGGTCGATCAGGGCCTGCGGCG
>CAZANJ010000250.1:0-5055 GCA_964486415.1 uncultured Anaerolineales bacterium | reverse complement strand
TACCAACCTACCCTTCTTGCAGTTCCTTGGCCGCGCGATTCATAGCTCGAACGTTGGCTTCGACGGCTTCTTTGGATAGTTTCGCGCTGAACCAATCACGAATCTCATCGGCCAAGTTGTCCAGTTTGACGACCCCCGTAGCTTGGGCGAAGGCTCCTAGCATCGGCGTGTTGGTGATCTCACGCCCCATCTCCTCGATGGCGATGTGGCTAGCGTCCACGGTGAAAACTCTGCCAACCTGGAAGCCGGTGATTTCGCGTACTTCGGCTGGGTCTTTCGCGCTGTTGACCACCAGGAAGCCATCCTCTTTGAGCCCCTCGGCTACTGCCACTGCGCCCAGCAGCGTGGGATCAAGCACCAGCACCACGTCGGGTTCCTCAATCTGGGAATGAATAGTGATCGGCTCATCGCTGAGCCGTGTGAAGGCACGGATCGGTGCGCCCATGCGTTCTGGGCCATAGTCAGGGAAGGCCTGGAAGTATCTTCCACCATCCAGCGCGGTTTCGGCCAACAACTCGCCGGCGGTGACCACGCCCTGACCCCCTCGGCCGTGCCAACGGATTTCGATTAATTCTGCCATAGTGTTTACTCCTTACTGAAATTTAAGCGATACGCTTCTACAAGATTAAGAGCTTAAACAAACATGAAATTAGGAGCTGAATAGTTTCAGCTCCTAATGTCGCCATTATTTTGTAATTTGTACGGGTAAGGATTGTGCTAATGATGTGGGTCTCTGGTCGATTTGAAAAATGAAAGGTGAGGATGTTGTAGGACTGGGGAGTGATAAATAATCGAGGGGCCAATCGTCTGTCTATTTTCAAAAACTGAAGGGCCAAATGCTCTTCGGAAGTCAGTCTTCTCATCTCCATCAGCCCTGCTATTCCTTCGACGCATCGACGAGCAACATTCTTGTCAAGCAGGTACAACGCTGCTTCGGATTTCATACACTTTGTCCTCTGCGTCGTTCCACCAAATCTTGTCTAGCTCTTCAGCGTACCATTTGTCCCACAGAGCTTTGTCTTCCTCCTCACTGAGTGCCAGGTACTCTTCTCCCGTCATCCCATCGACGAAGATATCGTCATCCGAGGGCGGTGTATCGCCACACAGTTCCCTGATCTGATACTTGAGGTCGCCGAACTCCTCCTCTTGCTCGAAGTGATTGTCCAGCCAGCGCTGCAAGGCCTCGACAGCGATCTGTCGTACTGTCTTCTCGGCTATGTTGTGCTCACGTAATTGTCTGGTCAGCGATTCTGGCATTCGAATCGTCAGCGTGTCCATCATTCACCTCCGCAGGTATTGTAACACGGTGTCGGTCCTAGGTCAATATTTTTACGTTTGGGCAGCTTCCCCCTACCGCAACCAGGTATTGGATCGCTTCTCCTGGCCCACTGTTGTCTTTCCGCCGTGCCCCGAATAGATCACTGTCTCATCGGGCAGCGCGAATATCTTCTCCTTGATGGAGCTCATCAGTGTCTCCCAATCGCCACCGGGCAGATCGGTGCGTCCCACGCCGCCCGCGAAGAGCAGATCGCCGTCGAAGACGACACCCTCGGAGGCCTCGTAGAAACTCACGCCGCCCGGACTGTGGCCTGGCGTGAAGAGCACCTGGAAACGGAGTTTCCCCACTTCAATTATTTTTCCTCCCTCTAGCTCCCGGTCGGGCGGTGGACTGGGGCTCACATTCAGCCCCCAGAGAGACGCGCCCCCGCCGGATTCCAGCAGCGGCTTTTCCTTGGGGTGAATGGCCAACTGTGCGCCAGTGACATCGATCACGTCCTCGATAGCGCCGATATGGTCGAAGTGGGCGTGGGTGATGAGCACGTAGCGGATGTCGAGCCCGCTGCGCTCGATCTCGCGCACGATGCGCTGCCCCTTCGCGCCGGGATCGATCACGGCTCCTTTCTGCGTCTCCTCGCAGCCCACGATGTAGCAGTTGGTCTGGGTCATACCTACACGTATGGTGTGAATGAGCACGTTTACCTCCAGGTGAAGTCTGGTAATTTGAGCCAGAATTGCGGAGTGAATTATATCAAAGTCCAGTCCCTTTGTCCAACCTTGAAAACGTGTTAAAATACTCATTCGCCTCAATGACGTTAGTTGATCTTAGAACTAAGAGGAGGCCCATTGGCGCAAGATAAACTGATCGTGCGCGGAGCACGAGAACACAATTTGAAGAATATCACCGTCGAGATCCCGCGCGACAAGATGGTGGTGGTGACCGGTATCTCCGGGTCCGGCAAGTCGTCGCTGGCTTTCGATACCATCTACGCCGAAGGACAGCGGCGCTACGTCGAGAGCCTCTCGGCCTACGCGCGACAGTTCCTCGGTCAGATGGAGAAGCCTGACGTGGACCAGATCGATGGGCTCTCGCCCGCAATCTCCATCGACCAGCGCGGCGTATCCCACAACCCGCGCTCCACGGTCGGCACTGTCACCGAGATCTACGACTATCTGCGGCTGCTTTATGCCCGTGTCGGCGTGCCCCGTTGTCCGCAATGTGGTCGCGAGGTCACCCGGCAGAGCGCCGAGCAGATCGTGGACGCGGTGCTGGAGATGGCACCCGGCACGCGCTTCCAGGTGCTGGCCCCGCTGATCAAGGACCGTAAGGGCCATCATCAGGCCATTTTCGAGGACGTGCGCAAGGCTGGCTTCGTGCGCGTGCGCGTGGACGGCGCGGTGCATGACGTGGATGAGCGGATCGAGCTCGACCGCTACAAGATGCACACCATCGAGGCGGTGGTGGATCGATTGATCATTCCCAATGGGGTGGATGAGGAGGCCGCCCGCGCTTCCTTCACCTCGCGCTTGACAGATTCGATGGAGACCGCGCTCCAGTTGGGCGACGGGATGGTGATCGTCAATGATGTCTCTGCCGACCCGCCGCGTGACGTGCTCTACTCGGAGCATCTGGCTTGCCCGGTCTGTGGCATCAGCTTGCCCGAGATCGAGCCGCGTACTTTCTCCTTCAACAGTCCCCACGGCGCTTGCCCGAAATGTGAGGGGCTGGGCACGCAGATGAAGCTGGATGCCGAGTTGGTCGTGCCTAATCCCGATCTCAGCCTGAAAGAGGGCGCAGTTCAAGCCTGGAACACGGAGAATCATCGCGGCTATCGCTGGCAGTTGATCGAGGCGGTCTGTGAGCACTTCGATATTCCCACTGATACACCGTGGCGGGAGCTGAACGACGCGCAGCGGCGCATCATTCTCTATGGCAGCGGCAAGGAGCGCGTCAAGGTCCATTATCGCAAGAAAGGGCGTCGCAGTGAGTACTTCACTCAGTACGAGGGCGTCATTCCTAACTTGGAGCGCCGCTACCGGGAGACCGATTCCGACTATATCCGCCGTAAGATCGAGGGTTTTATGACCCACTCGCCCTGCTCGGCCTGTGGCGGGGCGCGACTGCGACCGGTGGCCTTGGCGGTGACCGTGGCCGAGAAGTCGATCAGCGAAATAACCGAGTGGCCCGTCACGCGCTTGCTGGAATGGGTCGATGAGCTGTCCGGATTTAGATTTAAGAAGACCTTTGAGGTTTCTGAAACCTCAAAGGTCCCCGCGCTCCTCACAGAAAAGCAGTGGCAGATCGGGCGTCGTATCTTCAAGGAGGTGCATGACCGGCTGCACTTTTTGACCAACGTGGGGCTGGGTTATCTGACGCTGGACCGCACCGCCGTGACGCTCTCCGGTGGCGAGGCGCAGCGCATTCGGCTGGCCACGCAGATTGGTTCCCAGTTAGTGGGCGTGCTCTACGTGTTGGACGAGCCCAGCATCGGGCTGCACCATCGCGACCAGGCCCGTCTGATCCGCACGCTGCACGAGATGCGCGATCTGGGCAACACGCTTCTGGTGGTCGAGCACGACGAGGCCACCATCCGCGCCGCCGATTGGATCGTCGATCTGGGGCCGGGGGCGGGCGAGCACGGCGGTGAGGTGGTGGTAAACGGAGCGGTCGAGGAAGTTGTAGCCTCTTCGGAGAGCGTGACCGGCGCCTACCTTTCCGGCCGGCGCTCCATCTCCATCCCGGATAAGCGGCGCGACGGCAATGGCGATTGGCTGATGTTGCGGGGCGCCAGCGCCCACAATCTGAAGGAGATCGACGCGCGTATCCCGCTCGGCAGATTTGTTTGCATCACGGGCGTCTCCGGCTCCGGCAAGTCGACGCTGCTGATCGACACGCTGTATCGGCGGCTGGCCCAGATTATCCACGGCTCCCACGATCCGGCGGGTGACCACGACTGCGTTGAGGGTGTCGAGCAAATCGATAAGATCATCAATATCGATCAATCGCCCATCGGGCGCACGCCGCGCTCAAATCCGGCCACCTACACCAGCGTCTTCACCCCTATCCGCAAGCTATTCGCCTCCTTGCCGGAGGCCAAGATTCGCGGTTACGATAAGGGGCGTTTCTCATTCAACGTGAAGGGTGGGCGTTGCGAGGCCTGCAAGGGCCACGGGACGCTGCGCATTGAGATGCAGTTCCTGCCCGATATTTACATTCCCTGCGACGTCTGTCACGGGCGGCGCTACAATCGCGAGACGCTCCAGGTGCGTTACAAGGGGAAGTCAATCGCTGATGTGCTTGACATGACCATGGACGAGGCGGCGGAGTTCTTCGAGAATATCCCCAAAATTGTGAGCAAACTGGAGACGCTACAAGACGTGGGGTTGGGATACATCAAGCTGGGGCAGCCCTCGCCGACGCTCTCGGGCGGCGAGGCGCAGCGGGTCAAGCTCTCTCGCGAGTTGAGCAAGCGGGCGACTGGACAGACGCTCTACGTGCTCGACGAGCCCAGCGTGGGGCTTCACGCCGCCGACGTGGATAAATTGATCGCCGTGCTCAACCGGCTGGTGGACGCGGGCAACACGGTGGTCATCATTGAGCACCATCCCGACATCATCAAGGTCGCCGATTGGATCATAGATCTGGGGCCGGAGGGCGGCGAGGCTGGCGGGGAGATCATCGCCGAGGGTACGCCGGAGCAATTGGCGCAGGTGGAGGAGAGTTTCACCGGTCAGTTCTTGCGGCAGGTGCTGCGTGGTCGGTGAGGCGCAATCTGG
>CAZANJ010000249.1:0-5120 GCA_964486415.1 uncultured Anaerolineales bacterium | reverse complement strand
CTATCCGTCAACCGCTCTCCACCCGCGCGATTTCTTTCAGCACCTCTACCAACTCATCCCGCCAGCCGCGCTCCATCGGCAGCCAGATTCCACGGCGGCTGACGCTGGCCCGTCCATCCAGGGTGCGTTGCAGTTCCGCGCGACGGGGAAAATCTCCAAACCTAGACCGCAGCGCTAGACGTCCGTTATCGACGGTGACCACCCGCACACTGGCGTCTCTGGCTAACGCCTTCAATCGCAGTTGATACAGTAAGTTCTGGGCCGAGGTGGGCAGAGGCCCAAAGCGGTCGGTTAGTTCTCTTTTCATCTCGTTGATCGCCGACATTGAGTTCAACTCCGCCAGGCGCCGGTACATCTTCAGCCGCAGCCACGTATCGGGGACGTAATTCTCCGGCAAGCTCACCGGAATCGGCAGGTCGATGCGGATGTTGGTCAGCGGCTCCGGCGGCGGGGATTTGCCCTCGCGCTTGGCCTTCAGCTCCTCCACGGCCCGGGCCAACAGCCGAGTGTAGAGGTTGAATCCAATGGCCGAGATATGACCCGATTGCCGGGTTCCCAGGATGTCGCCCGCGCCGCGGATCTCCAGGTCGCGCATGGCGATGGTGTATCCCGCGCCCAGACCGTTGGCCTCGTGGATAGTCTCCAGGCGCTGGCGTGCTTCAGGTGTCAAGCGGCTCGGTCGCATATGCAAGAAATAAGCGTAGGCTCGCTGCGCTCCTCGGCCCACGCGCCCCCGCAACTGGTAGAGTTGCGCCAGTCCAAAGCGCCCGGCCCGCTCGACGATGAGGGTGTTGGCGTTGGGAATATCGAGCCCGCTCTCGATGATGCTGGTGCAGACCAGCACATCGATCTCGCCCCTGGAATCGACGAAACGCACCATCGTCTCCTCCAGGTCTGACTCCCGCATCTGACCGTGGGCCACGGCGAATGTTGCCTCCGGCACCAGCCGCGCTAGCCGCTTGCGCACCGTCTGGATGGTTCGCACGCGGTTGTGGACGTAGAAGACCTGCCCGCCGCGCTCCAGTTCGCGCAGGATGGCCCGTCGCACCAGTGTGGCGTCATACTCCCCCACGTAGGTGGTGACCGGCTGCCGCTCCTCTGGGGGCGTCTCGATCACGCTGATGTCGCGCACGCCGGTGAGCGCCAGGTAGAGCGTGCGCGGGATGGGCGTGGCCGTCATCGTCAAAACGTCCAGCTCGGTGCGCATTCTCTTGAAGCGCTCCTTGTGGGTGACGCCGAAGCGCTGCTCCTCGTCGATGAGCAGCAACCCCAATTCCTTGAAGCCGACGTCTTTTTGCAGTAGCCGATGGGTGCCGATGACAATGTCGACCTGACCGGAGCGCAGCTTCTTCAGAATATCCTGCTGCTCGGCGCGAGTGCGGAAGCGGGAGAGCATCTCCACCTCGATGGGGAAAGGCTCCAGACGCTCGCGGAAAGTGGTGTAGTGTTGCTGGGCCAGGACGGTGGTCGGCACCAGGAAGGCGACCTGCCGCCCGTCAAGCACCGCCTTGAAGGCCGCTCGCAGCGCCACCTCCGTCTTGCCATAGCCCACGTCGCCGCAGATGAGACGATCCATTGGCTGGGAGCTCTCCATATCCTCCTTGACATCGGCGATGGCCTCCAACTGCCCCTCCGTCTCGAAGTAGGGGAATGAGGCCTCTAGCTCCGCTTGCCAGGGCGTATCCGGACTGTGGGCATACCCCTTGGCCAGCTCACGGGCTGCGTAGAGGTCCAGAAGTTCACGGGCGTACTGCTCGGCCGCTTTCTTGACTCTCTCCTTGACGTTTCGCCAGCGTGCCTTGCCCAACGAATGCAGGCGCGGCGGGCGGGCGTCGGCCCCGATGTAGCGGCTGAGCCGATCGGTCTGGTAAATGGGTACGTAAAGCCGGTCGCTCTCCGCGTACTCGACCAGCAGGTACTCTTGCTCGCCCCCTTCGAGCGAGCGCGTGACCAGGCCGCGATAGATGCCGATGCCGTACTCGACGTGGACGACGTAATCGCCCGGCGTGAGATCGGCGAAATAGGATTCGGGCGCGGTCTTGCGGCGATGGATGGGGCGGCGGGGCGCGGGGCGTCGCCAGCCGAATATCTCCGCGTCGGTCAGCAAGTGGGTCGCTGGCGGATGCGGCTGAAGATTGGGCCGATAACGAAGGGTCCAGCCTTCGGCGAGGGCGCCCTGGACGAAGGTGAGGGGCGATTGTGGCGCTTGGCTCAAATCCTCCAGCGGGTGGATGTATTCGTGCTCGCGCCCCCAGAGCTCGGCCAGGCGGCGGGCCTGTCTGCTGACGACGACCACGCGATCTTCCAGGCTGAGCGCGACGTCGATATGCTCCAGCACAGGCTTGAGCTGACCGCCCAGTCTTGGCCCAGGGCTAAAGCAAGCGGTCAATCGGGATTCGGATTCCGATTCGCCATATCCCAGGGTAAGCACGGTCATCCCCTTCTCTCCCCGTTTAGTTCCACGCTCACCAGAGGCTTCATTATCGAGCAGCCTTTCTGACCACTCGTCCCAGGTGACGTAGGGGAGCGGGTAGTCGGGTGGCAAGGTGCTCATCTCCAAGGCGGAAGAGCGCAGTTCTAGCGCTTCCTCCTCCAGGCTGGCCCAGGTGTCCGCCAATTCCTGTGGGTCGTCGATGGCGATCAAGCTTCCCGCTGGGACATAATCCAGCAGCGTAGCGGGATTGGAGTAGAAGTAGGGCAGGTAGAACTCGATGCCGGGGAAGGGGGCCGCGTCTTCCAGCCCGCGAAGGTGTTCCTCCAACTCTGCGCCGAGATCGACCGGCAATTCCTGCTCCAATTGTTGAGCGACGAGGGGAGCGACGCGCGGGCCGTGAAGGGGCAATGCCTCACGGGCCGGCGTGATGGTGAAATGCTCTGGGTGCTCGTCGGTTGAACGTTGCGTGGTCGGGTCGAAGCGGCGCAGCGAATCGATCTGGCTGCCGAAGAGCTCAATGCGCACCGGCGACATATCGGCCACGGGGAAGAGGTCGATGATGCCACCGCGATGGCTGAACTGGCCCGCTGCCTCGACGACGCTGACCGGCTCGTAGCCCAATCCGGTCCACCAACGCAAGGTCCGCTGCAGATCGAGTGTCTGACCTATCCTGAACTGGCGGACGTTGGCGTGGAATTGGCGCGGCGGCAGTGTGCGCTGCATCAACGCACGAGTGGAGGCAACGATCAACTGCGAGAAGCCTGCTTTCTTAGGAGTGAGTGTCGCGAGGACGTGCAGACGGCTCGCGATGACCTCTTCGGTCCACGGTGTGCGTTCGTAGAAGAGGGAGAGCGGTTCGGGGAAGCGCAGGACGGAGGTGGGATCGGCGGACCAGTCCCGCAATGACTGGGCTAGCTTTCGGGCGCGTTCCACTCTGCCGGTGACGATCAAGAGGGGGCGTTGCAGGTCACGGGCCAGCGCGGCCAGGAGGGGAGGACGCGCCGCACGCATCAGGCCCAGTGGAGATGGGCTCAGGCCATCTTCCAGATTGCGGCGCAAAGTTTGGTAAGGTTCAAGTGCCTTGATTGCCGTCAGAAGTCCCGATACGTTCATTGTTCGTCAATCGTCAGTGTCATGTGTCACTTGTCATTCGTGGGTGCGTTGCATCTGATCATCCATTATACCGGCTCATCGCTGCTTCGATCCCATCGCACAACCAAACTTCGATGGCTCCCACGGCTTGCTCTAGAGCGTCATCCAGCGGTACTTCCTCGTCGGAGGAGAAATCTTGCAGGACGTAGTCGGCTGGGTCCATGCGTCCAGGGGGGCGGTTGATCCCGATGCGCAAGCGTGGGAACTCGCGGCTGCTCAACTGGCCGATGATGGAGCGCATTCCACGGTGCCCCCCGCTGCCGCCAGATGGCCGCATACGGATGGAGCCTAGCGGCAGATCGAGGTCATCATAGATAATCAGCGTCTGATCCAATGGGACGCGATAGAAATGAAGCAACGAAGCGACGGCATATCCGCTCTTGTTCATGAAGGTTTGAGGTTGAGCGAGAACAACCGACTTCTCTTGAATTTTTCCTATGGCTACCTTGGCCTTTTTTTGCCGCTTATTGATGGCGAGCTCGTGGGCTGCTGCTAGCCGCGACACACAACGGAACCCCACATTATGCCGGTTCGCGGAATAATCAGGGCCCGGATTGCCCAGCCCGACTATGAGATGGCGTTCCATACGGTTATTTCCTCTTTTGGGCATGATCTAGGTGTCCAGGTTTCCTGAAAATGGATTTGATCGTTGGCGCAAGTACCAACGTATGCCGGCCTTTATCAGGAGATACCCTCCCCATACCGACAGCAGCAAGATGGTGAGTAAGCCGCCGGTACAAAATGCATTCCCTAATTCGGCCACGTCGAGCGTCATACTGGGCCCCTCATCTTCGGCTTCGGGCGTGATCGTTCCTTCTAAGCCCGGCGCTTCGGGCGTGGCAGTAGGACGTGGTGTCGGTGTAGCTGGTTGCTCGACGGTGACTGGCGTGGGCGTCGGCCCAGTTGTGGGAGTGGCCAGCGGGGCTGTGGGTTGTGGCACTGGTGTTGGAGTCGGCGTCTCCGCTGGCTGAGCGTTGTTCACCGTCAGGTTAGTGACAAAATAGACATAGGGGCTGTTGGCGTCATTCGCGCCCCAGACTGCCAGGGCCAGGGTGTATTGACCGTCCGGCACGGTGCTGGTGTCCCAGGTGCCAAGCGCACTGTTTTCTACCTGGGTGCCCTCGACGATGGCGAAATCGACCCACTGGGATTCACCCGTCGGGGCGGGGCCGGCCGCGTAGCGGATCTGATAGAAATCCAGGTTGGGATGGGTGGCAATGCCGGTGATCTCCACTTGTCCGCTGACGGTCATCCCGTCTGTAGGGTACGTGATAATGGACCGCGCTTGAAGCAGAGGCGCTGCTTGTCCTATCGGGCCGAGGGTGAATAGGATCACCCACAACGTCAACCCTACAACCAGTGCGCGTCTTTGCATACTCTTTCCTCCTGATCGACTGTAAGTTTCGTAGCATACTAACAGCGAGGTGTAGTATACTATGTTCACCAACCAGTGTCAATGAAGCGCGATTGGAACGCCGAAATCTTGAAGGTCAGGTTTTCGAAGCGATTCAAAAATCGGCGGGTATGGAAACCC
>CAZANJ010000248.1:0-5147 GCA_964486415.1 uncultured Anaerolineales bacterium | reverse complement strand
CTCAAAAGACGCTGGGTTACAAACCCAGCTTGAGCGGGCTGAGTAGATACCTTCCTTTTTTGTCATGCTCTACGATTCGCACGCTTGGCCCAGGTGTTGCCAGGCGGCGAATAGGGTCTCGATGAAACCGTCGTAGTCCCGCACGCGGCGCACCAACCGCACCGGCCCATACTCGCTGTGATCCAGCACCAGGCGCCCGGCGCTTAGGTCATCGCGCGTCGTGGGGAGATATATTTGTTCGAAGTCGAAAAGTTCAGGGTGCACCATGGCCATCGCAGGTACCACGTCCCACAGGGCGAAGCCATCATCCCGAAACCAGAGTCTCATCAGCGCGAACCAGACACGAACTTCATTGACAATGAAGCGCGATACGGGATCGTCCATCTCCTGGAGCGCAGCGAACTGTGGGCTGCGAAAGATAGCGGTAAGACCGGCCTTTCCAGGGGCGAGCTCAAGAGGGCAATCCGGGTGTATGGCCTGGTAAGCGGCCTCCGGATCGAGGGAAAAGTTTCGATCTTTCAGCCGATGGCCATTCCAGAAGAGAGTGCTGATGGTGCCACCCATCAGGTGCAAGCTGCGCAGATTCTTGAAAAAATCCGGATTGAGGATCGCGGCGTGCTTGAGGTTGGTCATGCTGCCGGTGGCGAGAAGGGCGACCTCGCCAGAACGGTCGTCGGTCATATCACGCAAAAAGTGGGCCGCTTGATTGTTCTCGGCTTCTTCATGGGGACCGTTAGCGCCGGGCACGAGGAGCACATCGCTCCGGCCGACGGCGCGCAACAATCGCCGGGTGGCCCGCAAGTTCATCCTCACCGGGCCATTGCCATAGGTGACCGTGACACAGCGCACGTGCACGCGCGGCTCGCCCAGCAGGTAGAGAAGCGCCAGCCCATCGCTCACATCTCGAAATGGGCAGCCCATAGTCAAATCACAATCATAGATGACGGGAATGCGCTCCAAGTTGGGTAACTCTTGCAGAGAGGGCACATCTGGAGGTTCGGCGTCTCCTACAGCATAAGCCGCGATCAGGAAAGCGGAGGTGACGACGAAAATGGCCGCGATGAAGGCGATAATCAGCCAGTAAAATACACCCAGCGCCGAAGTCAATACAATGCCGATGATGATGAGAAAAATAGCAATCCAGAACCACATAGTTCGAAGCAAGCGTTCACCTCCTCGCGCTGAGTTATTTTATCACGCTTGGTTGATTTTGAACATAATCTACTCTCAACGCAAGCTCTACGGGACACCCATATGATAGCGAAAGGGGCGAGAGAGTCAAGCCTTGACTTGACATCGATTCTGATATAGTGTATATTGGTCGTCAGACGTAAGACCTCTTACGACCAGGATCATAATGCGAAAAATCGACCCCGAACTCAAACTTGACAAGCGCCCTCTCCATATCCGAGTGCAGCAGCACTTGCGTAACCTCATCAAGAACGGGACCTATCAGCCCGGCCAGCAACTCCCTGCCGAAGCCGAACTGGCCACAAATCTAGGCGTCTCCCGCCCCACTCTGCGCGAGGCGCTTTCAAATCTCGAACAGCGCGGCGCTATCACGCGCAAGCACGGCGTGGGCACATTTGTCTCCTCCTACAACACTCTGGAAGCGGGGCTGGAAGTTCTGGAGAGCCTGGAGACGCAGGCACGGCGCATCGGGCTGACTACGCGGGTCACTCATCTCGAAGTCGTCGAGCGACGGGCCACCGATGAGGAGCGGGAAATGCTGCGGCTACCCCAGGCCGAAGGCCCCACACAAGTGACCTGTGTTGACCGCGTGATCCTGGTCGAGGGCGAGCCGGCGGCCTTCCTGCGCGACATCGTGCCGACCTTGTATCTGTGCCGGGAAGAGATCGACGGGCGCTTTTCCGGCTCTGTGCTCGACATGCTTCTCCAGCGCGGCGATCCGGAGCCGGTTACTTCCCGGACGGAGCTATTGACGGAAGCCGCTTGCGCCGATCTGGCCGCCAAGCTGATGACGCCTGAGGGCGCGCCGCTGCTCAAGTTTATGGCCCAGCTTTACAGTTATGATGACCGGGTGCTGGATTATTCGCTGAGCTACTTTGTACCCGGATATTTCAAATTCCACGTCACGCGACGGGTAGGCCGGGGATGAACCGGCCTTTTTTCGTTTGGGACACTACAGACACTCGTAGTTACAGAAACAGGAGGTTTTAGAAATGCGCAGTTTTATGGGACGTGACATACTTTCTCTGAAGGACTTCGAGCGCAATGAGTTTTTCCATGTCTTGGAAGTGGCGGAGACGATGGAGCCCATCGCACGCAAGCGCCGCAACATCGATATGCTGAGTGAGAAGACCATGGTGGTGGCCTTCTATCAGCCATCCACGCGCACGCGCATCGCGCACGAGGCCGCGATGCACCGGCTGGGCGGCCATGTGACCGGCTTCGCCGACGCCAAGATGACGCGCGCCGGCGACTTCTACCAGGAATCGATCAAGGACACGGTCAAGATGCTGGAGTTCTACGGCGACGTGATCGTCATGCGCCATTTCCAGAAGGGCGCGCCGCACGAGGCCGCCAAGTGGGCCAGTGTGCCGATCATCAACGGCGGCGACGGCTGGGGCGAGCACCCCACGCAGATCTTGACTGATCTTTACACCGTTTATCGCGAGAAGGGCCGCATCGACGGGCTGAAGTGGCTGGCGGTCGGCGATATGCGCATGCGCACCATGCACTCACTGGCCTACGCGCTGACCCAGTTCGATTGCCCCATCACCTTCGTCTCCCCGCCGGAGATGTCGCTGACCGATGAGTTCAAGGCCGAACTGAACGAGTATAGCCTCGATTATCAGGAGGCCGGACACGTGGAGGAGGCCATCGCCGATGCCGATGTCATCCTGGTCGAGCCGGTGGTGCAGCCCGATTACACCAAGTCCCGCGACGAGCGCGAGGGGGACGTTGGCATGACTCCGGCCAACTACAAGATCACGCGCGACCTGTTGTTCAACAAGGCCAAGTCGGACGCCATCCTGCTGCACTCCTTGCCGCGCATGGACGAGATTCCCACCGATGTGGACATCACCAAATGGTCCCGCTACTGGCAGGAGGCCTTCAGTGGTGTGGTGATGCGCATGGCGCTCCTGGCCCTGGTGCTGGGCGCTATGGAGTAGGGTGGAGAATTGAGGATGGAGAATAGAGAATGGAGAATAGGGGGATAGAGAAATGCAAACGAATCTTCGCGGTCGAGACTTAATCTGCGATCTGGATTTTTCCAAGGAAGAGGTGGAGACGGCGCTGGATATGGCCTGGGACCTGAAGCTCAAGCGAGCGGCGGGCCAGCCACACGCTTACCTGCGCGATAAGGCGCTGGGGATGTTGTTCTTCTTCAGCAGCACGCGCACGCGCTGCTCGTTCGAGGCGGGCATGGCGCAACTGGGCGGTCACGCCGCCTTCGTCGAGTCGCGCACCACGCAGATCTCCCACGGCGACACGGCCAAGGAGATCGGCGCGATCCTGGGGCGCTACTTCGACGGGCTGGCCATCCGCCAATGTGATTGGGACTACGGCAACAAGTACATCAACTGGGTGGCGGAGGCCTCGCGCGTGCCGGTGCTCAATATGCAATGTGACCTCTACCATCCCTTCCAGTGTCTGGCCGATCTGATGACCATCATCGAGAAGAAAGGGCGCGATCTGCGGGACAAGAAGATGGTCGTCTCGTGGGCCTACGCCTCATCTTACCTGAAGCCCATCTCGGTGCCGCAGTCGCTGATCTTGCAGATGCCGCGCTTCGGGCTGGACGTAACGCTGGCCCATCCGCCGGAATTCGAGCTGATGCCGGACGTCGTCGAGGAGGCGCAGGCGCAAGCGAGCAAGCACAACACCCAATTCGAGATCGTGCACGATATGGATCAGGCTTTTGAGGATGCTGACATCGTCTACGCCAAGTCTTGGGGGCCGATGTTGACGACGACCGATCCCGACGAGGGCAAGGAGATACAGGATCGGTACAAGGATTGGATCACGGATGAACGCCGGATGGCGCTAGCCAAGCCGGACGCAATTTACATGCACCCGCTCCCCGCCGACCGTGACATCGAGGTGACGAGTGCAGTAATGGATGGGCCGAATTCCGCCGTGTTGGATCAGGCGGAGAATCGGCTCCACGCACAAAAGGGCGTGATGGCGCTCACTATGTGGTAGGAGGTGCGTCGTGACTGAGAAGAAAGTGGCCGTCGTCGCTATCGGCGGCAACTCATTGATCAAGGATAAGCAGCACCAGACGGTGCGGGATCAGTATGAGGCGGCAAAGGAGACCTGCCGTCACATCGCCGATATGATCGAGCAGGGCTGGAACGTGGCTATCGGTCACGGCAACGGCCCCCAGGTCGGTTTCATCCTGCGCCGCTCGGAGATCGCGGCCAAGGTGGCCGGAATGCACGAGGTGCCGCTGGACGCTTGCGGCGCCGATTCGCAGGGCGCCATCGGATACGCGCTCCAGCAGAATCTTTACAACGAGTTCAAGCGCCGGGGCATGCAAAAAGCCGCCGCCACGGTCATCACCCAGGTGCGCGTCGATGGGGACGACCCAGCCTTCCAGAATCCCAGCAAGCCCATCGGCGGATTTATGGAGCAGGACGAGGCGCAGAAGCGCGCCGAGGAGGAGAGCTGGTCTGTGGTGGAGGACGCCGGGCGCGGCTGGCGCCGGGTGGTGCCCTCGCCCTACCCGAAGGAGATCGTCGAGTTGGACGCAGTACGACGGCTGATCAATGCCGGTATCGTCACCATCACCGTCGGGGGCGGTGGCATACCCGTGATCTGCAACGAGCAGGGTGATCTGGAGGGCGTGGCAGCCGTCATCGACAAGGACTACGCCTCCGCGCTGCTGGCCCATTCCATCGACGCCGATCTCTTCCTCATCTCCACCGCCGTGGAATATGTTCACCTCAATCACGGGAAGCCGGAGCAGGAAATCATCCGCGAGATGACCGTGAGCGAGGCTAAAAAGTACATCGAGGAAGGCCACTTCGCCGCCGGTAGCATGAAGCCCAAGATCAAGGCCATCATCTGGTTCCTTGAGAAAGGCGGCGGGGAAGCGATCATCACCACGCCGGCGAACATCGCGCAAGCGCTAAAGGGCGAGACGGGGACACGGATCGTTCCGTAAGTTGGTAGATTGG
>CAZANJ010000247.1:0-5161 GCA_964486415.1 uncultured Anaerolineales bacterium | reverse complement strand
GTTGATCAGGCCACCGGCGCTTTCCGCGCCTCCCGCGTCACCGCCGGAGACCGCCAGGCGCGACCATCTCACAGAGCGCTTCGGCTCACTTCCCGCCCGCCCTTCAGGTAGACACGAGTCACGCGCGGCAACAGGCCAGTGGTCACCTCGTAGTTGATCGTCTCGGCCCAGCGGGCGACCTCCTCGGCCGAGATTTGCGCCTCTCCTTGCTGGCCGACCAGTACGACCTCGTCATGCAATCGAACGGCTGGGATGTGATCGACGTCCACGACGAATTGATCCATGCAGACGCGCCCCACGATGGGCGCCCGCTGCCCGTGGATCAGCACCGCGCCCCGGTTTGAGAGGAGGCGGTGGTAGCCATCGCCATAGCCGACGGGAACGAGTGCCACGCGCGTCGGCTTGTCGGTGATGTAGGTGCGCCCATAGCTGATGCTCGCACCGGGCGGCAGCGTGCGCACCCGCGCGACGCGGCTCTTGAGCACCAGCGCAGGGCGGAGTGGAACGCCCGGCTCAAATTCCGCTGAGGGGCGCAATCCGTAGAGCGCGATGCCACAGCGCACCATGTCGAGCGCCATTTCCGGTAGATCGATGGTGGCGGCACTGTTGGCGACGTGCTTGAGCGGGAAGTCGAATCCGGCGCTTTTCAGGCGCTCCGCCACATCGCTGTAGATGCCAAACTGGCGACCGGTGAAGCTCTTGTCGGCAAGATCCGCCACGGCAAAATGGGTATAAAGCCCCTCCAAATCGAGGCCCGGCAAGCGGCTCAGGAAATACACAAAATCCAGAGCCTCTTCGGGGAGCAGCCCGTAACGGCCCATACCGGTGTCCACCTTGACGTGAACGGGCAGCGCTTTGCCCTGCGCCCGCGCCGCCGCCGATAACGCCTCGGCCTGGGGCTTGCTGTTGACCGTGGGGGTCAAGTCCCAGCACGCGATGGTCCCCGATTCGGCAGGCAGCGTGTAGCCCATGATGAGGATGGGGGCGGTGATGCCCGCTTGTCGCAGTTGCACACCCTCGCCGGTGCGGTGGACGGCCAAGCGGGTGGCGCCACCCTTCAGCGCGGCCCGCGAGACCTGCACAGCGCCGTGACCGTATGCGTTGGCCTTGACTGCGACCATCAGTTCACATTCAGGCGCGGCACAATTCTTGAGCACCCGCGCGTTGTGCGCGATGGCGTCAAGATCGATCTCGGCCCAGGTCAGAAGATCCTCAATTTCCATCATCAGCTCCTAGAACCTTTGCTCAACTCCCGTGCAAAAGCCCCCTGCTTTCCAACGAGGGGGCCATTGCACACCTGTAACCTGCAACTTGCAACCTTTCTACTACCCGCCCAGATAAGCCCTCATCACCTCGGGGTTAGTGGCCAACTCCTCAGAAGGCCCCTCCAGCACGACGTTGCCGTTCTCCAGCACGTAGCCGCGCTGCGCGAACTGGAGCGCCATGCGTGCGTTCTGCTCGACGAGCAGAATCGTGGTGCCCTCCTGGTTGATCTCCTTGAGAGAGACGAACATATCTTGCATTAGCAAGGGTGCCAATCCCATCGAGGGCTCATCCAGGAGCATTAACTCACGCCCGGTCATCAAGGCCCTTCCGACGGCCAACATCTGCTGCTCGCCGCCGCTCAGCGTGCCACCCTTCTGGACCTTTCTTTCCGCCAGGCGCGGGAAGAGAGCGAACACCCGTTCCAGGTCGCGCTCTATCTCCGGGGTATCCTTCCGAGCGTAGGTAGCCAGTTTCAGATTCTCCATCACGGTCAGGTTGCCGAAGATGCGCCTTCCCTCCGGAACGTGGGTGATGCCCAGATCGCTCGCCACCTTGTCGGGAGGGTAATTGAGGAGATTATTCCCCTTGTAGGTCATTTTGCTCTCCGGCTCGGCGGGAACTAGACGGGAGATCGCCTTCAGCGTGGTGCTCTTGCCGGCTCCGTTGGCGCCGATGATACACACGATCTCTCCTCTATCCACCTCGAAGCTGATGCCGTGCAAAGCCCTGATCCCCCCGTAGGAGACATGCAGATTTTCCACCGATAACAACATCAGAGTTCTCCCTCCTTGCCCAGATAAGCCTCGATCACGACCGGGTTATTGCGAATTTCTTCGGGCCTCCCCTCGGCGATGACCTCGCCGAAATTGAGCGTCTGGATGTACTCACAGAGTTCCATGACGACCTTCATACGGTGCTCGATGAGATAAATGGCGGGGCCGAACTGGTCGCTTATCTCGCGGATGACGTCCATCATCTCGACCATCTCCTCCGGGTTCATGCCGGCGGTGGGCTCGTCGAGGAGGAGCAGTTCTGGCTCCACGGCCATAGCCCTGGCCATCTCCACCTTGCGCTGCACGCCGTAGGGCAGGTTGGTCACCACCTCATCGGCGAAGTGTTTCACGCCCATCATCTCCAGGAGAGCGTAGGAGCTTTCCTCGATCTCCTTCTCCCCCCTGCTACAGCGGCTCGTGGCGAAGAATGCGTCCAGCAACCCGTAATTGATCTTGGAGTAGTGAGCCAGGCGGACGTGATCCAGCACTGTCATGTGTCTCCAAAGACGCAGGTTCTGGAAGGTGCGACCAATGCCCATGGCCGCGGTTTCGTAGGGTTGATGTCCCAAAAGGCTCTTATCCTTGAATTTTATCTCTCCCTCGGTTGGCGTGTACATACCGGTGATCAGATTGAAGACGGTGGTCTTGCCCGCCCCATTGGGGCCGATCAGACCTCGCACTTCTCCTTTCTCGATTGACAGGTTAAATTCGTGGACGGCTCTCAGGCCGCCAAAATAATGGGTCATGTCATTAACGCGAAGCAAGCTCATTGTCCACCTCTACTTTCTTCGGTCTCGGTGGCCTCTCGCGGCTTCAGCAGGTCTCTGATGTCAAACTCCGTGAAGGCGATGAGGCCCGTGGGGCGAAACATCATAAAAGCGATGATGATCACCGGGAGGACGATCCACTTCAGAATCTCCAGCGGGCGCAGGATCTCGCGCAGGAATTGGATGCCCACCGCCCCCACGATGGAGCCGACGACGGAGTTCAAGCCGCCCAGGTAAACCATCGCCAGAACCTCGCTCAGCTTCAGCAAGCCGAAGGTGCCGGGGTTGATGTAGCCCAGAACGTGGGCCAGCAGTCCACCGGCCACACCGGCCCAGAAGGCGGCGAAGAGGAAAGCCACCATTTTTGTGCGGCGAGTATTCACGGTGAGGTGACTGGCGGCGATCTCATCATCCCGCACGGCGCAGGTCGCCTTGCCCAGCGTCGAGCGCGTGAAGTTGTAGATGATCGCGACGCAGATGACCATGGCGATGAATACTGCGGGCAAGGGCGCCCACTGGGGTTGATTCATAAAGCCGCGCGGGCCGCCGATGACCTCCAGATTCTCGACCAAACTCTTGACGATGAAGGTGAAGGCCAGGGAAATGATAGCCAGATAATCGCCCCGCGTCCGGAAGGAGGGGATGGCCACCAATAACGCTCCGACTGAGGCTGTTAGTCCCCCGGCGATGAGGGTCAGGGGGAATATGAATGGTCCCAAGGCCGGCGGGAGCAAAGGCGCTCCAAAGACGTCATCATTGACAAATAATAACACGGTCAGGACGGAAGCGACGTAGGCGCCCAGCGCCATAAAGCCGGGATGGGAGCAGGAGAATTCTCCCAGGTAACCGTTCACGATGTTCAAGCTGAGCGTCACTATGACGGAGATGAAGGTCAGCCTGAGCACGAGCACGCGGTAATCGTTGAGGCTGCCCCAAAGATGGAGCGCGGCGTAGAGCAGCGCCAGATGCACGATCAGGGAGACGAAAAGGGAGAAATTGAGCAGCTCACCGACCAGCTTGTTGGCTATGGGAATCGTGAATCTCGCCACGAGGACGACCGGCAAAAAATAGAAGAGAAAGATATAGAGCAACGCGCTGGGTATCAACAGCGGTTCTTTGAGCATGATGCGGAAGCCGAAGAGCGCCGGGGCGCGGGATAGGCCCAGAAAACGCGCAAATGAATCGCCGATGAGAAGCTCTAGCACGACGGCGACCAAAGCGCCCGCGAGCCAGCTCAGGAGAGGGGCTCCTCTCAATTGCGCTCGCGCTCTTTGGAACAATGGGCTTTTCTTGATGCGTCTGGTGATGGATGGCATAGCTAAATCCTTTCCTCTCTTTTTGAGGAGCTATAACCTCAACTGGGCGCTGAAGGGCTCGCCGAAGAAGCCGTGCGGCCGGAAGGTCAGGATGAGCAAGATGATCGTGTAGGCGATCAAATCGCGGAAGGTGGAGGGGAAGATGGCCGCTACGAAAATCTCGATGAAGCCCAACAGGAAGCCGGCCAGGGCCGCTCCCAGCACGGAGCCTCTGCCACCCAGGATGGCGGCGACGAAGGCCTTCCAGCCGATGAAAACGCCCATGTAGGGCTCCAGAACGGGGTAAGCGATGCCGAAGAAGATGCCGGCCGCGGCCGCCAGGGCCGATCCGATGCCGAAGGTAAGCGCGGCGATGGTATTCATCGGCACGCCCATCAGGGGAACGACGACGTAATCGTAGGCCATGGCCCGCATTGCCATGCCCCACTTGGTGCGCTGCACGAACTGATGCAGGGCGATCATCAGCAGCAGAGAGAGGCCCACGATCATGAGCTTGGTGTTGGTAAGTGTCACGCCCCCTACTTCATACGTCACCGTCTCAAACAGGTTGGGGAAGTTGCGCCGTCTTGCGCCCAGGAAGGCCAGGTTGACCGTCTCCAGGAAGACGCCCACCATCAAGCCCGTGATGGCGGCCGAAGCCCGGGGCGCTCCTCTCAGCGGTCTGTAAGCCACCCGCTCGACGAGCATGCCCACGAAGGCCGTGGCGAGCATAGCCAGAACAATCGTCAGCACCAGAATCAGCCAGTTCGGCAGGGGCAAAATGCCCGCCGCCGAAATCGCCACCAGGCCGCTGGAGATAAAGAATCCGATATAGGCCCCGGTCATGAAGATGTCGCCGTGGGCGAAGTTCCACAACATCAGGACGCCATAGACCATGGAATAACCCAGGGCGATCAGGGCATAAAAGCTGCCCCACTGTAATGCATTCACCAGGTGTTGAGAGAACTCGTGTAAGGTCACTTGTACCTCCTATCAGGGAAAAACAAGAACTGCGGGCGTGGGAGCCCGCCCCGCTAATCGATGCTCACGACGGATTGCC
>CAZANJ010000246.1:0-5165 GCA_964486415.1 uncultured Anaerolineales bacterium | reverse complement strand
AATTTACCCACTCTGCTCGCTCTGGATCGCCAGATCCAGAGCTAAACCCGCCGGAAGCGGCGCAAGTAGGTTATTTATTTCCAAATCCCAAGCCAGCGAATTTGTAGACAGGGAGAAAGTGATGCTGATCAAGCAAGCGCAGAAACGGGAAGATAGCTGCGAAGTTCTCGTCGTCGGGGCTGGGTTAGTGGGCGCGGCGATAGCGGCAGAGCTGATACAGGAAGGAATCGACACCGCAATTTTGGAGGCCCAGAATATAGCGGGGGGCGCGACCGGCTCCAGCGCCGGGATGGTGCTCACTGGACAAGCGGGTCATTACAACCAAGCTGTCTCCACCTACGGACGCCAGCGAGCTCAAGACATATGGGCCCTTACCATTGAGGGCCGCAAGCGCCTGATCGAGACTGCCGACCGCCTGAAAGTCCAGATCGAAGGCACCGGCAGCATCACACTGGCAGAGGATAAATCCGACGTCGAAGCGCTTCAAGAATCGGCGGAGCTATTACAAGAGGATGGGTTTGATGTCTCTTTCGAGCGCGGCGATCCATTGGGACGCGGGTTTGAGGCCGCTCTGCGTTTCCCAGATGACGTGACCGTGAACGCCGCTGCTTTGACGCGGGCTCTATTGACTGCCAACGATGTAATCGTCCACGAGGGAAACGAAGTCTACAATTTAGAGCAAGCTGGCGATCTTGTGCGCGTGTGGGCGAGAGGGCGCACGGTGCTTTCTAGCGCGGTTGTGCTGGCAGTCAACGGCTATGCCCCGCTGATCCACGACTACTTCGCGGACAAAGTCACGCCCCTGCGCAACCTTATCTTCACCAGCCGGGCGCTGAACAAGACTGTGATAGAGCAGCCTTGCAGCGTCGATTACGGGCACACTTACTGCCGCCAGCTTTCCGACCGCCGCTTATTGTTGGGAACTTGGGGCGATCATACTTCGAAGCAACCCAGGTTGAGCGCCCCCTTGGAGGAACATCTCTCCCGTTTCGCCAAGCGCCACTTCCCTGAAGTGGATCTGCATCGCGCTGAGAGACAGGTGGGAATTATGGGCAGCGCCGCCGACGGCTTGCCACTTTTAGGCACATTGCCCGATCTGCCACAGGTCTACTTCGCGGTGGGATTTGGAGGCTGGGGGCTAGCCTGGTCTTTCGTGACCGCCGAAAAGATGGTAAATGGGATACTACATGACGCCGAATTGCAAATTGTGGATCGCGAATGATGATAAGCCGATTATGCACAATTCATCATCCACCAAATGAGTGAGCGCCAAGTCATAGTAGTCGGAGCCGGAGCTGCCGGTCTGATGGCCGCCGGACAGGCCGCCACGATGGGGGCCGAGGTGTTGCTCCTGGAAAAGACGCATCGCCCCGCTCGCAAGCTACGCATCACGGGCAAAGGGCGTTGCAACTTGACCAACGCCGACCCGCTGAAGGAAGCGCTCAAGCATTTCGAGCCTAACGGCTATTTCCTGCGCCCGGCCTTTTACCGCTTCTACAACGACGATCTGCGCAACTTCTTCGAGAAACTCGGCGTCCCCACCGAGGTTCAGCGCGGAGGGCGCGTCTTCCCAGTCAGCGAACGAGCCAAACACGTGGTCGAAGCGCTGGTGGGCTGGATCGACGCTCAGGGCGTGACGCTGCGCACGAAGTCATCGGTGAAACGGCTGCTCGTTGAAGGCGGGCGTGTCACTGGGGTGCTCACCCGCGATGGAAGGACCTATCACAGCGATGCCGTGATCATCGCCACCGGCGGCGCATCCTACCCCACCACAGGCTCGACCGGCGACGGCTATCGACTGGCGAAGGCGGTGGGACACACCATCGTCCCCATTCGCCCGGCGCTGGTGCCACTGGAAACGGCCAGCGACATAGCGCCCCGGCTACAAGACTTGAGACTACGCAACGTCAACGTCTCGGTCTGGTTCGACGGGGGCAAGGAGAGCGAGGCTTTTGGCGAGATGCTCTTCACCCACTTTGGCGTCTCCGGGCCGATCATCCTCACGCTAAGTCGGCGGATCGTGGAAGCGCTGCGAGCGGGCCAGCGCGTATTCATCTCCATCGACCTCAAGCCCGCGCTCGATCACCCTACGCTGGATGCCCGCCTGTTGAGAGAGATTGACACACACCCCAAGCGCCACTTCCAGAATCTACTCAAAGAACTGCTGCCCAGCAAGCTGGTCCCCGTCTGCGCCGATCTGACCGACATCGAGGCGCACAAACACGCCCATCAGATCACATCCGAAGAGCGAAAGCGGCTGCGGGTTTGGCTAAAGGATTTCCGGCTGGAGGTGAGGGGACATCGGCCCATCGCGGAAGCGATCATCACCGCTGGCGGAGTGAGCACCGCCGAGGTCGATCCCCACACGATGGAGTCCCGTATGGTTGAGGGGCTTTATTTCGCCGGAGAGGTGTTGGATTTTGACGCCGACACCGGCGGCTATAATCTACAGGCGGCCTTTTCCACCGGCTGGGTCGCGGGGCGCTCGGCGGCCGGCTAGCACATGACAGCATAAATCCTCGGCTGAACCCCGTTCAGCCATCAGCGCCCGAACTCGCTGGCCAACTGGGCCGCGCTCAAGTGGATCATCGTGGGGCGGCCGTGCGGACAGGTGCGTGGACTATTGCACTCTTCCAGCGCCCGGATCAATTCCTCCATCTCCGTGCGATCCAGCTTTTGGCCGGCCTTGACCGCCGCTCGCTTGCAAACTCGCCGCGCCACGGCCTCCTCGATCGGGAATGCCAGCGGATCGTCGCCCGCCAGCAGCGCCGCGGCCACATCCTCCAGTATCTGCTGAGGCTCCGTTTCCGCCACGATGGCCGGCAGCGCCCGCACCAACATCGTCGAGCCGCCGAAATTCTCCACCTGAAAACCCAGGCTGTTCAATATCCCCAGGTGCTCCTCCAGCACGTCCGCCGCCTCGGGCGCCAAATCCACCGGCTCCGGCTCCAGCAATGCCTGGGAGGGAACGCCCGATTGCTCGCGCTCCGCCAGCAGTTGCTCGAACAGCACCCGCTCATGGGCCGCGTGCTGATCGAGGAGATAGATCCCCCCCGGCCCCTCGGCCACGATGTAGGCCACCCCCACCTGTCCCACCACCCGCAAGGGCGGAAGAGAATCCTCCTCATCCCCCGCTGTTTCCCCTTCGAGGCGCAGTTGTCCATCGTCGAGCCCTTGAGCCTGCAACCCGGCCAGTCGTCGCCGCCTCTCCCAATCGGACGATTCGGCACTAGTCCAGGTCTGATGATCAGATTTGGACGCTTGCGCAGCGACCTGGGGCACCGGTGCACGCTCCAGAAGTGTGCGCCGCACCCTCTTCTGTACCGCTCGAAAGACCGCATCGCCATCACGGAAGCGCACCTCCGCCTTGGCGGGATGGACGTTCACGTCCACCTCGTCTGTGGGTAACTCGACCATCACCACCGCCACCGGATAGCGCCCGCTGGGCAAGAACGTGTGGTAAGCCTGGGCCACGGCGTAGGTCAAGCTGGCATCCTGCACCCAGCGCCCGTTGACGAAGAGGGTGATGTAAGAGCGGTTCGCCCGATGGAGCGAGGGCGGGCCAACGAAGCCGCTGACCTCGATCTCCGAGCTTCCCGAGGACGCTGGATCATCGGTCATAATCTCCAGCGCGGAGGCCCCGATGTCTAGCCCGTATACGGAGACCAGCACATCCCGCAGCTTCCCGCTGCCGGTGGACTGGAAGGATTCGCGCCCGTTGTGGCTGAGCTTGAAGCGGATCTCCGGGTAGGCCATCGCGTAGCGGGTGAGCCACTGATCGATGTGGCGGCGCTCCGTGCGGTCGGTGCGCAGAAACTTGCGGCGGGCGGGGACATTGTAGAATAGCTGCTCGACCGTCACCGCCGTCCCAGACGGGCGCCCGCTCTCCTGGCGGGTTATGACGCGCCCGCCTTCAAGGCGCAGCAGCGTGCCCATCCTCTCACCGCTCGCCCGCGTGGCGAAGGTCATATGGCTGACGGCGGCGATGGAGGCCAGCGCCTCGCCGCGAAAGCCCAATGTGGTGATGCGCTCCAGGTCTTCCGCCGTGGTCAGCTTGCTGGTCGAATGGCGCCGAAAGGCCATCTCGACCTCGTCTGAAGGCACCCCGCAGCCATCGTCGATCACGCGGATGAAGTTCTTACCCCCGCTGCGTGCTTCCACGCTGATGTTGCGGGCATCAGCGTCAATGGCATTTTCGACCAGTTCCTTGACCACGGAGGCCGGGCGCTCCACCACCTCGCCGGCGGCGATCTGGGATGCGACTTTTTCAGATAAAATGCGAATGGGCATGATTTCCTCCGGCCACTCATTTTATCATACAATAAAGCGCGGGGCAACGCACAATGCAAAACGGGGTTGCGTCCTGCGATTTCCAGAGGCTGTTTCAAAAAAAACAAAAAGCCCCACCTTTCAGGTGGAGCTTCGCTAAGGTGGCGACGGCGTGATTTGAACACGCGACCAAGGGCTTATGAGTCCCCTGCTCTACCACTGAGCTACGTCGCCAAAAACAACGGGCGCTTAAAAAGCGCCCGTTTCCTTATAAACGAGGTAGCGGGGGCTGGATTCGAACCAGCGACCTCCGGGTTATGAGCCCGACGAGCTGCCTCTGCTCTACCCCGCAACGCAGGAGAGATTATACAATGATTTATCAGATGTGTCAAGCTACTTCGAGCTTTCGGCTGATTGTGAAGGAGCGAAAAGGCTTTGCCACCACTTCTTCCAGAATGGCTTGTGGTCTGTTTCCTCCGAATTTGGAGGCTGTTCACCTACACTTGTCTCTTCTCCCTCGCCGTCACCAGGAATGGAGAAAACCACCTCGCCGGGCTTGGCCATTTTGGCTTCCTCTCTCGCCCAGTTTTCCACATAGGCGTCCGATTGAACATACTCCAATTGAGCGAGCAGTTCCTCTTGTCGCCGCTCCTCGGATGCCACTGCCTCTTCCAGGCGCCTTTCCTCTGCCTGCATCCGCCGTGCGAGCATTATTTGTCGGCTAAAGCCCCATACAATCGCCCCCACTATGGTGAGAGCGACGATAATGGCGACGCTAACAGCTAGCCGACGTGGATTAGGCAAGGAATCCCTCATGTTTATCTCCTTCCAGATACTTGGAACTTGATAGGTATTTTAGTCAAAGCTACGCTAATTGTCAACGTCTGTTTAGTGTG
>CAZANJ010000245.1:0-5181 GCA_964486415.1 uncultured Anaerolineales bacterium | reverse complement strand
TTCCATACCCGCCGATTTTTGAATCGCTTCGAAAACCCTTCATTCACATTGTCAGTAGCTCGCGCGGGAATGTGGTCAAACTCTCGCCCCCGGCAGCGGCCACCAACACATCATCCTCGATGCGCACCCCACCCCGCCCCGGCAGGTAGACGCCTGGCTCGACGGTGAAGGTCATCCCCGGCTCCAGAAGGCGCTCGTTTCCCTCCACGATGTAGGGCCGCTCGTGGACCTCCAGCCCCAGCCCGTGACCGGTGCGGTGGCTGAAGTATTCGCCGTAGCCCGCCCCCTCGATCACAGCCCGCGCGGCCCGGTCGACCTCCTCGGCCGCGATTCCGTGACGCACGGCCTCTCGCCCGGCGCGGTTGGCGGCCCGCACTACCTCGTAGATGCAGGCCAGTTCCGGCTCCAGCTCGCCGATGACGAAGGTGCGGGTGATGTCGGCCATGTAGCTATCCACCAACGCGCCGCAGTCCACGATGATGGGCTCACCCTGCCCGATGGGACGGTCAGTGGGCGTGGCGTGTGGCAAGGCGGCGTTGGGACCTGCAGCGACAATGGGCGAGAAGGCCATCCCATCCCCACCGGCTCGCAATATCTCGATCTGCAGGACGGCGACCAGCTCCCGCTCCGTCATTCCCGCCTCGGCCCGATCCATCATCGCCTGCAGCGCCGCCTCGGTGACGGCGATGGCACGCCGCATCCGCTCGATCTCACCTGCGTCCTTGCGCACCCGCAGCTCGGCCAGGACATCCTCGGCCGGGACGAGGCGGCAGCCCGGCGCGTGACGCTCCAGCAGTTGTGATTCCAACACCCGCATGTGCAGCGCTTCAACGCCGATGGCGCTGCTTCCCAGTTCTAGTGCATCGGCGGCGCGCCGGAAAGCTATCTCCGGCCCCTCCCCATCGGTGTAGGAGAATGCCTCCAGCTCGACATCGGTCAGCTCAACCTTGACCGCCTCCAGGTGGGGCAAAGCGATGGCCGCCGTGCCATCGGCGCGGAAAAAGGTCAAGACAGGGCGCTCGCTGAGATGAAAGGAAAGACCGGTGAGATAGAAGAGATTAGGCCCGGGCATCAGCGCCACTATGTCGAGGCCAGCGAAGCGAATTTGTTCGACCAGACGACTGAGACGTTCTGTGTGCATATCAAACTCCATTTGAATGATGAATGGCGAATGTTAAATGTTGAAGGGTCTTTAGGAGTTCGCGTGGTCATATAGCTCAGAGGGAGTGTGCCACCGGTCGAAATTTACTCTTACTCCCAGATATGGGACGCGGGTGACACACCCGCTTTGAGCACCACGCGAAATCCCAAAGAGCCATTTGAACAAAACAACCTCACCTAGCTACCGGACACTTATCTGACTGGTCAAGCAAGCAATCATCCTGAGCCTGTCGAAGGGTGAGTGCGAGCGCTTACGGGGCCGCAAAAGTCGTTCTTCGACAAGCTCAGAATGACTTTTGCTAGCATCACAGACGAAAGATCATTGCCTTTGAAAAAGTATCCGGTAGCCAACAACCTCACCCTACCCTCAGCTCTTAACCTTAACCTCAACCTTAACTCTTAACCTCAACCCTCAACCTCAACCCTCAAAAACTCCAGCGTGCGCTTGAGGACATCCTGGGGGGAGAGAGAGTCGGTGTGCAAATATAGATCTGCGTGTTGGCGAGCGTGGCGCAGTCTCTGCGATAACTCGGCCCACCATCCGGCGCTCGCGCTGGAGGAGCGGCGGCGCTTGGCGATCGCGCCCGAAACGTCCAGGTAAATGAGCACATCAGGATTTGTGATACGCTGCCACATCGCGGTTACGTAAGAATGCTCCTGCAACACCTCGCGGGCATTGTATCCGCGCTCCCGCAGTTCCCGCACGAGCAGCGATTTCCCCGAGGCACAGGGACCAACCACGGCGATCAAGGGCCTACGCTCACGCTCGGCTGGTTCCATCAACCGCCCCCCGAAGTGCGCCACGTGATCGGCGGGACGGTGGCCGGCCTGGCGTATGGACCGGCGGCGAACTCATCCCAATAATCATTTTCGGCCACCAGCCGCGCTGAAAATATCGCGTGCCCCGGTGCGCCCAGCTCACGGGCGATAGCGATGCGCTCGGCAATCTCGTCGAACTCCACATACTGGGCGCTGATACCGGGAAATAGGTGTCGCCCTCCGCTGTGGGTCAAAAAGTCGGAGGCCAGTAACGAGAACTGGGACGGCGTGAAAACGTCCGGCTGCGCGACCGCGTCCGCCGGATAGAGCATCGGCATGAGGGCATCGACGGTGCCGCTGAGCATCCAACGCTGGGAATCCTGATAATAATCGCTGTAGCCCTCACTGTAGCCCCAGTCCCAAAGATCGCGATAGACAGGCCAGGCGGTCGATGAGAGGCGCAACTCCGGTCGAGGAAGGATGACGTCGGAGTAGACCCGCTGCACCAGCAGCGTGACCTGGCGCCGCTGCCACTCGGCGCGTGAGAGATCAGGCTCAAGCGCCAAGGCAGCCTCATACCCCGCTTTGCTGAAGGGATCAGAGGAATAATCCCGCCCCGGATAGCGCACCATATCGAGGTGAATGCCGTCCACCGCGTAGCGAGTCGCCAGGTCTGATGTGACAGAGACGACGCGCTCCACCACGTCGCTGAGCGCGGGCGTGGCCCAAAGGTAGCCCGAACCG
The DNA here is from genome assembly GCA_964486415.1 of uncultured Anaerolineales bacterium. Lineage (GTDB taxonomy): Bacteria > Chloroflexota > Anaerolineae > B4-G1 > B4-G1 > CAZANJ01. The sequence goes on along the minus strand of CAZANJ010000245.1, from coordinate 2,517 downwards.
ATGAGGCTCATCGGCGCACCGCATGAATCCGCCACGCGCCAGTCGGCCCAACCGTGGCGATGGGACAGCGTCCAGAAGAGATGTTCGGGATCGGTGGAGGAAGATGGCGCCTCGCCGTCTGAGGAACGCGGCCAGACGGGATAAACGTTGACGTAGGCGTGTAGCTCCAGACCCCGCGCGTGAGCGGCATCGCTGGCCACCTGGAGCGGATCCCAGCCGGGATCTTGCCCCAGCTCGCCGCTCAAGCGGGAGGCCCACGGCTCCAGGCCGGGGGTGTAGAAGGCATCGGCGACGCCGCGCACCTGGAAGAGAAGCATATTGAACCCAGCCCCGGCGGCGTTATCGACCAGCGTCTGCACGTCAGTGATGGTGGAATAATCCCAGCGGGTCACCCACAGGGCGCGAGCCTCGGTCATCCTCTCGCTGCTCCGCACCAGGGGCAGGTAGGTGTGATGATCGAGCTCGGACGTGACTGCGCTCCGAGCGGGGGGCGTAGGAGAAGAGCAGGAAAACGAGGCCGGGGCGATGGGCGCGAGATCGGAGCCCGTGTCGGCATAGCCGCGTCGGACGTAGTAGGCCTGATTGAGCCCCACCAATGCGGCGGGAGCGAGTGGATCGGGCGGCGTCCTGAGCTCGTCGAAGGAGGGCGCTTGAGCTTCTAAGGGGCGAAGCGTCAGAGTAAGAAGCGCCAGCAACGCCAGGGCCAAAATTATGGGCAAGCCCAGACGGTGCAGCGCGAGGGCTCTCAAAGCTCCTCCTCCGGGTGGAAAATAAACTCGGCGTGCTCCAGCATAGCCTTGGCACGCTCCGGCGGCGTCTCCTTGATCTCCAGATATTTCGCCAGCAATTCTTGGTCCGTCATCTCCTCCGGGCTCTGATCGCCCAGGCGCACGCGGGCTTTTCGCTCAACCTCACGCTTAATGCCAGCGATATAGTAAGCATCCGAGAGCAACCCCCGCACCTCGTAATCGCGCAGCAGCGGCTCCTGATCGGCCCGTATCTTGAGGATGACCCGCACCACGGCATCGCTAAGATCGCGTTTGGCTGAATCTCCAGCCGCGACTATCCGCTGAAGCGCCATCAGAGGAGCTTCCTCCTCGCGCACATCGGCGCGGATGGTGACGAAGGGCCGGGCGTCTAGCTCGACGAACTCCCAAGCCGTTGCCCCACGCTCCAGCTCCACCCAGCAAAAGCCCTTGGGGTCCCCTTCCTCGCCGAAATCGATGCGCTCCAGGCTGCCGGCGTAGACCATCGGCGGATGTTCATCCCCGTTGAGACTCTGGTGTTTGTGGATATGGCCCAGGGCCACGTAATCCCAGGCCGGATCGTCGAGGGCTGATTTGAGCACCAACGCATCTCGCCCGATCATCACGCTGCGCTCGGAGCCAAAAACAGCGCCGGAGACGCTCAGATGAGCGACCAGCACCGCCGGGATGTCCGGGTCCAGTTGCTGGGCCAGCGCCTCGATGTTGTGAGTGACAATCTCCTGAAGCGCATCGTCCAGCTTCTCAATGGAAAGTCCGCGGTAATCCTCGTGCGTCAGCAAGCGCTGGCGGATCGGATAGGGGACGGTGGCGACCTGCACGGGGCCGTGGCGCGTCTCCACCAGGTGCACGCGCTCATCACGCCCCACAATCACGTTGGGCACGTCGAGCGTCTGGAAGATATCGACGCTGGAGGCCTTTCGCACCATGGTGGGTATATCGTGATTGCCCACCAGGAGCACGGTGGGCACGCCGGCATCGGCCAGTCGCTTGACCCGCTTGGCGAAAGCCCGCTGATAAGTGGGATTGGGGCTGCGTCGCTTGTAAGCGTCCCCGGCGAAAATGACCAGGTCCACCTCGCGCTCCAGCCCATAATCGATCAGCTCATCGAAGCGCATCAGGAAATCCAGCACACGCCCGTTGACGCCGGTCGCTGAATCCAGTTGACCGTAGTTCTCCATGCCGACGTGAATGTCGGCGAAGTGTAGCAAGCGAATTTTCATAGGAGTTGCAGGTTGCAAACTACGCTTTACGTTTCACGTTATTTCCGGATCGACGGTCCAATCGTAGCCGATTTCCGGGTCGTCGTGGGGGATGCGGCCCTCGTCGGTGCCGTCGTACTCGTTCGAGACGATGTAGAAGACGTGAGCCGGGCCTTTCAACACACGGTAGCCGTGAGCCACACCAGGCGGGATTTTCAGCACTATCGATACCTGCCCCTCGCCCATCAGCAGTTCTTGCAATTCGCCGTGGGTGGGCGAATCGGGGCGCGTGTCGTAGAGAGCGGCCTTGATGACGCCCACTGCCACGTACCACCAATCGACCTGCCTCTGATGCACGTGCCAGGCCTTGGCGACGCCCTGATAGGACATAGTATGGCTCCATTGGGCGAAGCCTTCGGCGAGAATGTCCTCGCTGGCGCGGACGACTTCGCGAAAGTACCCACGCTCATCGGTGTGGGTCGTCAGTTCTTTGATTTCGACGCCATGGATCATAGATCACTCCTTTGAATGTTGAATGTAGAATGTAGAAT
>CAZANJ010000244.1:0-5189 GCA_964486415.1 uncultured Anaerolineales bacterium | reverse complement strand
TGTAGGGCGGGTTTCCATACCCGCCGCACTGCAAGCTTCCAACAAACGATCAGGTTCGTCTGCGATATCGTAGTCATCTTCGAGGTGATGCCGGAGCGATAAAAGCACCCCGATGAGGCTCTGCCGGAGAATTTGGCCACCATGTTCCTGCAAGTGCTCGTACGTTTGCTTTAGCCAATCGGGATGCTGCTCTGAGGTGATAGCATTGAAAGAGAACAGCCATTCGCTATCTTCGAGCAGTTCATTTACCTGCTCCGCCAATTCCTCCACCGACAGAGTTGTCGTCTGTAGGGCTAACACTTGATTGAGCACGATGCGCTGGGTGTTGACATAAGAGTAGGCCAAGGCTGCTGGATTCTCTTTCCAACTGGGATTCTCATCGGTGATCATAGTGAGATACATCGGGTCTTCGATGGAGGAGAGGATGGAATATAATAGTAGGTGAGGGTCTGGAAGCTCGGTCGGCGCATAGGCCATCTCGTCCCCTAGCTCGCTCAATAGGCTAACAATCTCTTCATATTCCAAACTGGTCAGGTAGGGATCGTCTAGCGCGGCATCTAGAAGTGGGATAGCGCGCTCGCCTCCTAGTTCTGCCAGGGCGTAGGCTACTGTTAGTTTGCCCTCATCCCACGTAGTCTCCTCCCACAGATCGAGCAGTGCCGCGTAGGCGCGCTCCTCCCCGTGGCCAACTTCGACAAGTGCCTCGGACAGCGCGGATTTCGTCTCTACGTCCCAGGAGTAGTGCATAAATTTCAGTATCGGGTCCAAAGCGGGTGGGCCGATATTCATCAGGGCATAGAGAGCGGCGCTGAATATAATGTCCATCGAATCGCTGTCGGCGATGATGTCGATCAATGCCGGGACGGCTTCCACCGCCTCCAGCTGGCCCAGGAGTTTGATCGCGTTAATGGGCGCGTATCCGTCGCCGGGCGATCCCTCTAGCTGCAAATAGTCGTCGGTTGCCAGTTCTATCAGGGCTGGTACGAATGTTTCCCGATCGGAATTGCAACGCTCCACCATATCCGCCGTGATTCCCGCTTCCTCGCGATCAATCAGGTCTTCGATTAGCCAATCCACTGATGACGGTTCGAAGGTGGGTGGCTCCAGTTCTTTCTCCCACTCTAAAGCTATCACATCCTCAGCGGCTTTCGTTAACTCCTGCGAAATTTCCTGCGCTTCCTGTACCAGATTCTGTAGCTTGAGGCGGATATCCTCTGGAGCACCCAGGAGCGCCTGACCGCCGGAGGTATATCCCCAGACCAAATTGAAAATAGCGATCAGCCATGTGCTGGCCGGGCCATATGCCTCCTTGCCCCAGCGCCACCACAGAGGATGGCTATGGAGGCCGATGGCACCGGCGCGGGTGATCATGTCCTGCGCTCTTGGAAGCTGTTCCTCGTCTTCCTCAGCGAGCTTCAAGGCCGCGGCGATGAGATCATTGGGGTTGTTCTGTGGTCCATACCTGCCGCTGGTGTAGCAAGTGAGTAAATCCTCTATCGCGTAGCCCACTGTGGGGAAGACTTTCTTGCCGTAATGGGCGAAGCGGTCGTAGTACCGCTGTTCATTTTTATCCAGTTGCCTCTGGGCTTCCTGGAAATCCAGTTGGGTCAAGCGCTCGCGGATTTCGGTCAGCGCATCCGGTATCTTTTCTGCTGGCAACTCGAGGGCGAAGATGCCGGCGTTTTCGGCCAGTCCCTTCACCAACATCGTGGCGTAGATGATGCCGATTTCCTCCGGTTCTTCCCCATACCTCTCGCGGAGCCAGCCCAATGCCTTCTGGAATCCGCTTGCAGAGACTGAGTTTGTGATAACATTAAGGGCATTGCGCCACGTGACTGAGTTTTCTAACATAGGTCCTCCCTATAATCCCAACTCGGCGATTGTGACACCGTCGCCGCCGTCTTTATATCCCCCGGCTTCGTAAACGCCGACGAGAGGGTGGCGGCCCAAGAATTCTCGCACAGCGTTTCTTAATGCGCCCGTCCCTTTGCCGTGAATTATGCGCACCTCTGGCAGCCCGGCGCGTGCTGCTTGATCCAGGTAGCGATCCAGTTGTTTCAGCGTTTCCTCGACGCTACAGCCGCGTAGATCGATCCGCGTGCCGGGCGAAGTGGCCGGGCTTACGTGGATAGAGCCTTTCTCTGGCTCCGGCTCTGGTTCATCGGCGCGGAGCTCCAAACTGTCCAGATCGGTACGGGTCCGAATACGGCCCACCTGTACTTCTGCCTCGTCCCCATCGATTTCCATCACGTGGCCCTTGGCATTCAAGGGTCTGACCCAGACGGTGTCATCGACGCGAATGGGGCGCCACTCCTGCGATTCGGGTGCCAGTCGATCCTGGGAAGCGCCCTCCGAGGGATCGACCAGGGGCTCTGGCTTTGAAATCTCCACTCGCAGTGATTTGGCCTTTTCCTCGATATCGGCCACAGCCTCCACCGAATCCGGAGCGGGGGAGCGGGAATGTGGCGCGGCCGATCTCAATCGACTGCGCAGCTTGCGCACCTCTGATTGCAGAGCTTCTACCTCTTCCTCCGCTTGCTCACGGGCCTGCTCCAGTATCTCGCGACGCTCCTCCTCGATGGAGGACAACCGCTTGCGCAGTTCGCGCGAGGCCTCCTCGACACCGATGCGCGTTTCATGGGCGGAGTCGCGCTCCTTGGCCGCCTGTATGCGTAGCCGGTGGATGTCGTCCAGCATATCCTCGGTTCGCATATCATCCGGCGAGACCATCTCCTGCGCGGCCTCGATGATCTCCTGCGGCAGATTGAGGCGCTGCGCGATGGCGAGGGCGTTGGAGCGGCCGGGCAGACCGATGGTCAACCGGTAGGTCGGGCTGAGTGTCTCTGGGTCGAACTCCACGCTGGCGTTGCGCACGCCCTCCGTCAGTTGGGCATAAGTTTTGAGCTCCGGATAGTGCGTGGCGACGAAGGCGGTCACCTCGCGCTTGCGGAAGTGATCCAGCAGCGCACGGGCCAAAGCCGCCCCTTCAGCCGGATCGGTGCCCGCGCCCAGCTCGTCCAGCAGCACCAGGCTGCGGGAGTCGGCCTGATCGAGGAAGGATATGATGTTGGTCAGGTGAGACGAAAACGTGGAGAGATTCTGCTCAATCGACTGCTCGTCGCCGATGTCGGCGTATACCGCCTCGAAGGGAGAGAGCGCCGAGCCTTCCGCGACCGGGATATGGAGCCCGGCCTGGGCCATCAGCGTCAACAGTCCCACCGTCTTCAAGCTGACCGTCTTCCCGCCCGTGTTAGGGCCGGTGATGACCAGAACGTGGGTCTCCTCGTCCATCACGACGTCGATGGGCACCACGCTTTCCGGGTCGAGCAGTGGGTGGCGTGCGCCGAGGAGCTTGAGTGAGCCCGCGTGGCCCTTCGGCGAATCTGGGATGTGGGGCGCGGTCGCGTCGATGACCTCAGCGTACTTCGCCTTGGCGAAAGCCAAATCCAGTTCGGCTAGCCCTTCCACCGTTTGCTCAATCTCATCAGTGCGCTCGGCGACCAGACTGGAAAGATGGGCCAGGATGCGGCGTACTTCCTCCTCCTCTTCCAGTTGGCGTTCGCGCCAGGCGTTGTTCAAATCCACCACGGAGAGCGGCTCGATGAAGAGTGTCACACCGGAGGCCGAGCGGTCGTGGACGATGCCGGGAATGCGTTCCTTGAACTGGGCCTTGACCGGGATGACGTAACGGCCCTGGCGACGTGTGACGAGGGCATCCTGTAGATAAGTCGCATTTTGGGACGACTGGACGATGTTTTGAAGCTTCTCCTGTATCCGGTCGTAGGCGATTTGAACCTCGCGCCGGATATGCGCCAGCTTGGGGGAAGCCTCGTCGCGCACATTGCCGCGTTCATCCAGGCAGCGGTTGATCTCGTCGATTACGTTGGGGCAGGGCGGAATGCGCCCGGCCATCAGCGCCAGGCGAGGATATGTTTCCTTCAAGCGGCTCAGGCTGCGGTTGAGCGTGCGCCCGGCGACGAGGGTGTCGCGCACATCGAGAAGATCGGTTGGGGGCAGCACCTTGCCGCGCTCGGCATCCGCCGCCAGCGACCGGATATCGTGGGCCCCGCCTATTGAGATGGTGGGATGATCCTCAAGTATGCCACGCGCCTCGCTCGTCATCTCCAGGTGGTGACGAATCTCAGAGATGTCGGTCAGCGGCTCCAGCGCCCGTGCGCGTTCTTCGCCGGCCGAAAAGCTGGTGTGTTTAGCCATACGCTTCAGAATTTTTGGAAGTTCCAGCGTGGATAGATGTTTCTTATTCACAAAAAAATCAATTACCTCAGATCGTGGACATAAATTGCCGGCGCTTCGCCGGAGAACCAGAAGGATTGGGCCGTGTAGTGCAGATAGAGCACCGTGTTGAACGTGGGGCGGAGATGGGCTCTGTGATGGGCCGGCCGGCCCGCGTTGCTGTAACCGATGGCGTTGAACAACAAAGTGGCGACCAGAACCCCCACGAACAGGTAGATGAGAGCGCCGCCCAGGGCGTCCAGGATGCCCGCTTCGGGCAGATCGGCCTCCGCCAGCAAGATGCGGTTGAGCGTCTCCAGCACAACCCATACTATGGCCGTTATCAGGAGAAAGGAGATCGCCAGTGCGTCATAAGTCGTGGTCTGAATGCGCAGGCGCTCCAGTGGTTGGAGCATAGCGGAGATGTAAGGAAGCAGTAATCCATAGAGCAGCGTCGCGATGCCGGATGACAAATAGAGAATGACGTTGCTCGCTACGCCGCTGACGATGTCCTGTGTCGAGCCGAAGGCGACGAAACCGACGACGATGAGCATCATCAGGCCATCCAGGATGCGTAGCGTGGGAATGAAGAAATAGAGCGCGATAATTCCGACGACACCCAGGATGCTGATGATCACATATAAAGGAGTTTTTTTGTCTTCCATTCTTCTAATCCCGTCCTGTTTGTAGCTCGTGGCGAAAACTCGGCTTCATGAAAGTCGAAGCGGATGTACTACAATGGCCCAACCCGGCGCAGCCGGAACCAAAAAGCCTAACCCGAAAGCGATCTCAAACCGAAAGTGCTTCCTTGCCGGAAGATTTTTGTCATCTGTGCAAGAATTTCATGGATTAGGTCATAATATATCACATGGGGGGGAAGGTAGCAAGCTGTTTGGGGGGACGGTTTTCGAAGCGATTCCAAGGCCCTCCAGAGGCCGCCAGAGGCGTTCTGTGGC
>CAZANJ010000243.1:0-5195 GCA_964486415.1 uncultured Anaerolineales bacterium | reverse complement strand
AGGTTAAGGGTTAAGGTTAAGGATTGATTTAGAAATGCACCCGGCTATTATACCATCGGTTGTTGGAGGAGCAAGTGTTGGTATGCGGTTAAATTAGCAAGATCCTAGAGGTTTCCAGAAAACCTTTAGGTCTCAAGCAGTCCAGATTATTGGGAATGAGTTCATTACAATGGACGATATAACGAGACCGAAGATTAAGGATATGCCCGCAGGCGAGCGCCCCCGTGAGCGTCTGATCAGGGCAGGGGAAGGGGCGCTTTCGACAGCGGAGTTACTGGCCATTATCTTGCGCACCGGCGTGGGCGGTGAAAGTGTCTTGGATATGGCAGGGCGCTTGCTGAGTAGCTATGATGGACTAACCGGCTTGGCCCGCGCCAGCTTCGCCGAGCTGAAGGCGGAAAGAGGACTGGGCAATGCCAAGACTGCTCAACTCAAAGCCGCGTTGGAGTTGGGGCGGCGGATACTGCTCGCCACACCGGAGGAGCGTTTCGTCGTGCGTTCCCCGTCCGATGTGGCGCAGCTCCTGATGGCCGAGATGTCCCATCTGGAGCAGGAGAACTTTCGGGTGCTCTACCTGGATACCCGCAATCGTTTGTTGGGATCGGATACAATGTATGTAGGGAGCCTCAACGCTTCCCACATCCGTGTCGGCGAGGTCTTCCGCGAGGCCATCAAGCGCAATTGTGCTGCGGTCATCGTGGCCCACAACCATCCATCGGGCGATCCATCTCCTTCCCACGAAGATGTGGAGGTGACCCGACGCTTGATCACAGCAGGGGATCTGTTGAACATTGAGGTGTTGGATCATCTGGTCATCGGGCAACAGCGATTTGTGAGCTTGCGGGAGCGCGGTTTGGGCTTCGATTAAATACCAGCGAGAAAGGGGAGAAAACGTGTCGCAGAATGTGCTTAGAAATCCCTCGTTTGAGGGGAAAGACGGTAAAGGTAATTGGGTCCGCGCGACACACACCGGTGTCGAGTATGGTGAGATTTATACTCCTGAAGGCTGGGTCACCTGGTTCAGGGAAGGAGGGGAGTTCCGTCGCCCCGAATGCAAGGTGATACCCAAGGCCGCGCCCTTCCTCGACCCACCGAGGGTTCACGATGGGAACTGGGCCTGGATGGCCTTCACGATGTTTGGAAGACAGCATGCTGGATTATATCAGATCGTCGAGGGGCTGGAGCCTGGCGCTGAATATGAGCTTTCCGCTTATGCACACGCTTGGTCGGCTCATCACGGGGAGTTGGCCGTGGATAATTCAGGCTGCTCGGCGGGGGTGGGCTGTGGCCCAGTCTACATCCCGGAGGATGAGGTGCCTGAACTCAACGGTGAACCGGAGAACGATGCCATTGGCAATTTCACCTTCCGCGTTGGCGTTGGCTTTGGCGACCCCGATCCTTTCAGTGATGCTATTAAATGGGGTGATGGAGCATGCATATACAACGTCCATCATCAGGCCCCGCCGCTGCGATTCGTCGCCCCTGATAGCGGAAAAGTCGTCGTATACCTCAAGGCATTCTCACTCTGGCCTTTCCGAACCTCGGACGCTTACTGGGACGATGTGCAACTGATTCGCGTCGGTGATAAACCGCAGAAGCCGGAGAAGCCTGAACCTTCAAAGGAGCGTGGAAGTCCCCGCGAGCAGTATGAGCGTACTTATGTTCTGCTCCCACCTAGCGCAGGTGCAGCTTGGGCACTGGCGGCTGTTGACGGAGGGTGGGATGAATTTCGTTATACCATCGGTTCCAGCGCCGATGATGCCGGTATCGGCGATTTAGAATCGCGGCGGGTGATAGCCGTCAACCCAGGTTTATGGCCTGGCGATTTGAGGGCTTTCTTCGCGGAGCATTATCCCGGCGTGGAGTACGTTCCCATCGAGGCTGAGAAGCCCCGCGATCTGAAGCGAGCGTTGGAACGATTGCTGTAAAACCAGCAGGGGCACAGCGATTGCTGTGCCCCTGTGAGCTAATGATCGTGTCTTCGTCTCCTCGGCTACTTCTGCCCGATCAACTCAACCTCGGCGACCACGGCGTGGTAGGTGTGGCCGGACGAGTAAATCGTGATGCCGTCAATCGCTGTGGGGGGGTGACCTTCCTGCGAGAGCCTTGGGATCAGATTGGGGGAAAGATAGGCATACCACGTATTCCTTGGAACGCGGACGTGCTCGCTATGTGTGCTGCACGTGCGGCAGACTAGCGGATTTTCGGAGCTCTCTACATTTGGCAACCAGTAGAAACCATGTAACCACTCACGGTTGGCCCCATAAGCATCTTTGTAGTCAATGCGCACCATCAGGGGGCATTCGCTCCCCTCTGAACCACACACCGGCAGGCTCTGTTCCTCGATGCGCAGCAGAAGATAAAGTTGCAGCAAGTCGAAGTCGCGGATGTCGAAATCGATCTGTTGCCTGATACCGGTTTCCGCATGCCCTTCTCCTATGCGCTTAATGGCAACTGCCGGGCGTCCCTCTACCTCGACTATTTCCACCGTGCCGCTGCCTTCCTCCTCAATCTGAATGTCTTTGTTGTATTGAGTCCAGCCATTTTCCAGTGCTTCCGAAAAGTCCCCATTTACGATCATATCACGGGCGGTGGGCAATGGCCCGGTAATACGCCCATCTTCTTCAATTATGGCGCACTCTTCCGCGACTAGCTGAGAATTATGCTTTGATCCGATGAGGTTAGCCACGCCTTCCTGGACGCTGATCTGGGTAACTCTGTCAACCTCTATGGTGAATCGCCCTTTGCTCAGCATTGCATAGCCATGCTCGGTTTCTACGCGGACGACTGTAGCCCTGTCATCGCTGCCCAGGATATTGATGCGCACCCGCCCGCGCTTTACGTCCAACCCGATCTGGTGGGGCAAGTGGCTGGCGTTTACGAAGCGGGGAGAGCGCGCCGACGTGAGTGTCGCCTCTGTATCGTTGTAGATTTGGAGCGTGGCGAGAGGTGGTTCCCCCCCATTTTGAGGACGGTAGATCACGAACCGTCCAGAGGTAGCGTTGGTCTTGATAATCGTCCCTTCGGGGATGTTATCCCGATCATCGGCCACGGAAATCGGTCGCCCCCGACCGGCCAATGTTACGCTCAGCGGAGCCTGCTGAACTTCGAGGACTACTTGCTGTCCAACGTGGGCGTTCCGAATATACCAGCGGATGCTCAGCGGTGTCGCGACTGAGAGAACGATACAGGTGAAAAAAGAGGCCAGCAGAATAATCCAGGCTAATTGCTCTGGGTTTCTTTTCATAGATAGCGTGTTCGAAAGCCCGCAAACTCATCGGTCGGTGACTTCCACTTTATGTCCACGTTTGTCACCATCGCAGATGGCGGCCCCTGGTGGAGGAATCTGACGAGCTTTTTCAGCGCCTCGCGCGGCCCTTCAGCGATAGCCTCCACGGTACCATCCCGGCGATTGGCGACCCAGCCGATCAGACCAAGATCCTGAGCAGTGCGGATAGTGCTATAGCGAAAGCCAACACCTTGTACACGCCCGTGAACGATGGCGTGCACACGTTTTTTTTCGTCTTGTCTCTTCGTTTCGCTCATAGTTTGATTCTCCTCCTCACATACCCCATAAGATACGAAAGGAACGCGGTTCCCGTTTGTCGAAACGATGCAAGCCGGCCTCGCGGGCCTGCTGTAGAGCTTGTTCATATTCTGATCTTGTGGTTGAGCGATCAAGCGGTGGTAGGTTGTGGGCCTTGTAGCATGGACGATATTGATCCATCACATTGATATAGGTATCGCTTGATACTTCTTCGGCCAGAAAACGCGCCACTTCGGGAGTCCCGGCCAGCCCTTCTGGTAGCACCAGATGGCGCACCAGTAGCCCGCGCAACGCGATGCCGTCCTTATCCAGTTTCAAATCCCCTACTTGCCGGTGCATTTCCTTGACCGCGGCCTGGTTGACCGCCGGGTAATTTTCAACCTTGGAGTACTTACGGCCCACCGCTGCTTCGGAGTATTTCATGTCCGGCATGTAAATATCCACCACGCCGTCGAGCAGTTCCAGCGCGATGAGAGAATCATAGCCGCCGGTGTTCCAGACCAGAGGCAGGCGCAACCCGGCCTCGGTGGCGATGAGGAGCCCAGCCAGAATCTGCGCCGTGACGTGCGTGGGCGAGACGAGGTTGATGTTGTGACAGCCGCGTTCCTGGAGAGAGAGCATCATCCGGGCTAACTCCTCCGGCTCTACCTTGTGACCTTGTCCACGTTGGCTGATTTCGTAGTTCTGACAATACTGGCAGTTCAGGTTGCACCAGGCGAAGAAGATGGTGCCTGAGCCTCGGTGCCCGCGCAGTGGATCCTCCTCACCGAAGTGTGGGCCATAGCTGGAGACGACCGCTCGCACTCCGGCCTTGCAGCTTCCGACTTGCTCGTAGCGATCAAGGTGACACTTGCGCCCGCAGAGATCGCAATCGTGCAGGTGCTCATAAGCGATGCTCACACGTCGCTTCAGTTCATCGGAGCGATGCAATGATAGATAAGCGGGTTCAAAATTTCTCATCTCAGCACTATTCACGCCTTACTCACCACACCACTGGTACTTTTCGGATGCGCCAATTGCGGTCGCGGTACAGCACGTGCCCGTTGCACCGGCCGAAATCGTAGACGCGCCAGGTCACCTCGACGTCACGTTTGCAATAATCGATGACCCGATCCACCAGCCCCTGCCTGAACCAGCGCACGGCTTGCAAGCCATCGGCACTCTTGCCCTCGCCCAGCGTCGCGGCTGCTACGTCATCCAGTTTCAGCCGCCAGCCCAGCGTGCGATGCAGATGCTGCAACATGTCCACTGTCGGTAGGTCATCCAGCGCGTCGTCCGTGTAGGCCCGCAGGACTTCGTAATCGAAGCGGATGACGTTATAGCCGATTATCAAATCCGCTTCCCGCAGCGCGGCGATGAGTTGATCGGCCTGTTGCTCGGTATAAACGCGATAGGCCGCCTCGTCGGCGTGATAGGTCACGGCGACGGCCAAGCGCATATCGCGGATGTTGCCCCAACCGCCTACCTCATTGGCGGCATATTGAGTCTCCACGTCCAAGACGACGATTCCAGACATAGGATCTTTCCCTTCGAGGCCTCTAGCTCGGCGGAAGTTTCTCATCAGTTTGTGCTCTAAGGGGATCGCCAGACCCCGTCCCAACCCTCGTTTTGAGACGATTTTTGTCGCGCAGAGCCGGGATCTGGCGAT
>CAZANJ010000242.1:0-5197 GCA_964486415.1 uncultured Anaerolineales bacterium | reverse complement strand
GTGGTAGAATGTCTTCCGCACGAGGTGGGTGTGGCCTAATGGTTAAGGCACCTGGTTGTGGCCCAGGCGATTGTGGGTTCGAGTCCCATCACTCACCCTTGAGCCGGATTGAAAAATCCGGCTTTATTATTGCCCCCGTAGCTCAATTGGACAGAGCGCCGGACTTCGAATCCGTAGGTTGCGCGTTCGAATCGCGCCGGGGGCGTTTGCTAATTGATTAAATAGCTTCCCCCACGTATATCCCCTCCACTACAGATCTAACCAGCAACAAGCAAAATTAGTAAAAGCTCAAACATCGCTTGAGATGAGCCAGCCGGCTGCTAAAAGCGATGATTTGAGCATCGCCACCTATCCACTCAACACAACTCTGAAGACAGAGTTGGATGGTGCCACGTACCAGGACAGGAGAGGAGCACCTAGAAGTTGCTGTTTCCGAATTAAACGCAGGCACGGTTAGTCAACAAGCGGAAGGCTTGTTCTTAGCGGAATCTAAGCTTTCTAGAAATGCTTTGTAAAATAGGTTACTCTCAGGCAAACTGCTCGACCAGAATATCCTCAAGCGTCGGCTGGCCAATAACTTGCAGTTCATAACTCACGCGATCAACCGGATGGCGCACGTCGATCAATCTGCGAAGATCAATGGGAGTAGCAGCAAGGATCAAATCACAATCAACGGCGTTAATCGTCTCCTCCAATTCCGCTATCTGCTCATCGCTGTAGCCCATCGCCGGCAAAAGCGCGCCGATGTGAGGGTACTTCTCAAAAGTAGCCGCTATGGAACCAACCGCGTAGGGACGCGGGTCGACCAACTCCGCCGCGCCGAGCCGCCGCGCGGCCACAACCCCGGCCCCATAAGCCATCTCTCCATGGGTCAGAGTTGGGCCGTCCTCAATCACCAGCACCCTGCGCCCCTTGACCGCTTCCATGTCACCGACGAAAATGGGAGAGGCGGCTTCTATTATGACAGCATCGGGGTTGAGACTGTAGACATTTTCTCGCACCTGGATGATGCTTTCAGGGTCTACAGTGTCCACTTTGTTGATCACCACTACATCCGCCATACGAAGGTTGGCCTCGCCGGGATGGTAGCGGAGCTCGTGACCGGCGCGGTGTGGGTCCGCGACTACGATGTGGAGATCGGGACGATAGAGAGGCAGATCGTTGTTGCCCCCATCCCAGACAACAATATCAGCTTCCTGCTCCGCTTGTCGCAGGATGGGCTCGTAGTCCACTCCGGCGTAAACTACCACGTCCCGGTCGAGGTGAGGTTCATATTCCTCCCGCTCCTCGATGGTGCATTTATGGCGCTTCAGATCCTCGTAAGTGGCAAAGCGCTGTACGGCTTGGGCGACTAAATCGCCATAGGGCATTGGGTGACGAACCACCACCACGTTCTTGCCCATCTGCTGGAGCAGGTCACAGACGTAACGCGTAGTCTGGCTCTTGCCGGATCCGGTGCGCACGGCACAGATGGAGACGATGGGCTTTTCGCTCTCCAGCATCGTGGCATCGGCTCCCAGAAGCCGGAAGTCGGCCCCGGCGGCCAGCACCTGGGAGGCTTTGTGCATCACATACTCGTGGGAGACATCGGAATAGGCGAAGATCACTTGATCCACCTGATGGCGGCGGATCAGATCATCTAGCTGAGCTTCCGGGTAGATGGAGACACCTTCTGGATATAACTCGCCGGCCAGTTCCGGTGGGTATCGGCGTCCATCAATGTTGGGAATCTGAGCCGCGGTGAAGGCGATGACTTCATAATCCAAGTTATCTCGGAAGTAGACGTTGAAGTTATGAAAATCCCGCCCGGCGGCCCCCATAATGATTACACGGTTCTTCCTCACAGACCATTCTCCTTAGTCGCCTCTAATTCGCCGGTTCATTCTTTCCCTCGCAAGAGGAAAATCCACAGTAGTAAAGGCACGACCCAGGCCAAAAGGCCGAGACAAATCGGCAAGGCACCCCAGGTTGGCTCGATGTAAGTGCCAAGAATGTAGCCATCATCAGCCGCGACTAAAATGCCGCTCGCGCAGCAAGTTACAGAGCAACAGAGGGCAAGTGCGACGCCGATGAGGGTAATGATTGTGGCAGTTTGTTTTGTCATTTTTTTTCTCCCATAATAAACTCTATGAGCCCCTATGCTATACGTGCCAGCAGAATGCCGAGCTCGTACAATAGCAGGAAAGGCCCCATGATCAACAACATATTGACCGGATCGGTGGTCGGTGTGATGACCGCGGCTCCGGCGGCGGCGCCGATGACCACGGCCCGACGGGCCTGCGCAAAGCCCTTGTGCGTCACAACGCCTATCTTGGCTAGGAAGTACATCAACAAAGGGGTCTCGAAGACCAGACCGGCCCAGAGCAATATATTGCCGATGAACGAAATATAACGGTCGATGGAGTAACGCTGATCGACGATGTCGGGTAGGAAGCCCTGGAGGAAAGGAAGCGCAGCTGGAAGCAGAACCTTGGCAGCGAAGACCACGCCAAGGGCGAAGCTCAATCCGGCGACCGGTGCGCCGATGATGATGTAACGTTTCTCGTTAGGCATCAGGCCCGGCGCCACGAACTGGAATAACTGGTAGACAAGGATCGGCATCGTCAGTACAAGGCCGATCATGACGGAAATCTTGAAGAAGACAGCCGGCGCTTCCGTGGGAGAGATGGCGATGGGGATCTGATCGCCAAGGGGAGAGACCAGCAATTTCAAGACAGGGCGAGTGAGGAAAGTGCCGATCACGACGCCGATCAAGAGCGCGATGACGGCTCGCAGCAAGCGCCGGCGCAGTTCTTCGAGATGATCCAGAATGGACATGGTCTGCTCTTCGGTCACGATTCCTCCGAAGCAGTATCACGAGGGGCAGTGATGTTATTCATTACATCTTTCACATCCTCACCGATCTTATCTGTTTCGCCCTTGGTGAGCTCAACTTCTTTATGGATGGCGGAGACGAACTCGTTTGAAAGATCGCGGAGTTGCCGTGAAAGCCGCCCCATAGCACGCGCCAGCTCCATCATGCGTTGGGGGCCGACCACCAAAATGGCAATGATCAAAATGACGATCACTTCCGCAGGCCCGACATTCATAAAGTTCAATATGCGCTCCCCTCTCTCTCTTCAACAGCTTGCTTTATTTCACCCTTGCATTTCACCACAGCGCCGAGCACACCGTTTACAAAACGCGGGGCGCTATCCGAGCCAAACATCTTGGCTAACTCAACCGCCTCATTGATCGCCACCTTGAACGGTGTCTCGTCATCCACTGCGAATTCAAAGATCGCCATGCGCAAAATATTGCGGTCGATGTAAGCCATCTGCTCCAACGGCCACTCCGGGGCATGCTCCCGGATGAAGACATCGAGCACATCTCGATGCTTGAGTACGCCCGTTACCAGATGGCGGCCGAAGTTACTGTATGACTTCGATAAACACGATTCGGCCATCTGACGGTCCAGCACAACACCGGCTGGATGATCAACGCAGTCGATTTCGTACAAAACTTTCAGCGCTACGATGCGAGACTCTCGACGGCCCCTCACTTTTCCCCCTCTCCCTCCAGATCACTTTATCTGAGAGGGATAGGCCACGTCCTCAATATGCACATCGACCGCTCGGACCGCAACACCAACCATGTCCTGGATCGCACGAGTGACCTCGGCCTGGATTTGACGACCGACACTGAGCATATTGACATCAGGCCCAGTGACGATGTACAGTTTGACACATACCTGATCTTCGATCACCTCGATTTTGACACCGTCGCTTTGCAAGATGCGCTTCACACCGGGCGGCGAGACCAGGCGAGCGACTCCCGGCACAGCCAGTGTTGTGAGCCGCGCAGTAGTCGCCAACACCTCCGGCGCTATGGTGATCTTGCCAATTTTAGCTTGCGTTTCCATTTCACGCCACTCCCGTTATTCTTCGATTTACCAATTCGCCCTAACCTTGCATCACCAGGCCACCATCTACAGTCAAGACCTCACCCGTGATAAAAGCTGCCTCGTCAGAGGCCAGAAAAGCCACGGCATAGGCAATATCCTCAGGCTCACCCATTCGCCCTAACGGTGTAGCCTCAATGGCCTGCTGTTTCAAATCCTCTGACAGATCAGCCGTCAACGCAGTGGGGACGAAGCCCGGCGCGACGGCGTTCACAGTGATGTTGCGCGGCCCTAACTCCTTGGCCAGGCTCTTGGTGAAGCCGATGACGCCGGCTTTGGAGGCCGCGTAATTAGTCTGTCCCGCTTGGCCCGCGATGCCGGAAACGGAGCTGATGTTGATGATGCGCCCTCTCCGCTGTCGCACCATCGGGCGGGCGGCCGCTTTGCAGCAGTTGAAAACACCTTTGAGGTTGACGTTCAAAACGACGTCCCAATCATCCTCTTTCATCAGCATCAGCAGTTGATCACGGGTGGTACCAGCGTTGTTGACCAGGATATCGATCTGACCGAAGGTATCGATTGCAGCCTTGATCAGCGCCCTGGCTTGCTCGAAATCGCCGATGTCGGCCTGCACTGCGATGGCCTCTCCGCCCTCATCTTGAATGACCGACACGACCTCGGTCGCAGCCTCTGCGCTGCGATTGTAATTGACCACGACTCGGGCACCACGATGAGCCAACTCCAATGCGATGGCCCTCCCGATGCCGCGCGATGCACCGGTGACTACAGCAGTTTTATTCTCCAAGTTTATCAATGTCTCCATCTTAGATTGGTTCAATCTCAGAGATTGAACCAATCTTCTCAGTTGGCTCGCTAATCGCCCGTATCGGGGAACACGAATAGCGGCTCATCGGGGTTCAGTTCGGCAGCACGGGCGACATCCTCCTGAGCCCGAGGATCGGCGGGGTCTTTCAGGTATCTGGCCCATCCTTGCAGGAAGTAAGCCGCCGC
Organism: uncultured Anaerolineales bacterium; assembly: GCA_964486415.1. Lineage (GTDB taxonomy): Bacteria > Chloroflexota > Anaerolineae > B4-G1 > B4-G1 > CAZANJ01. The sequence continues at coordinate 306 of CAZANJ010000242.1, read as the reverse complement.
CAGATCGGGCTTCACTTCCAGCGCCGAGGTGGTGCTCGCTATGATCCAATCCGCCAACTCCCTCTCCCAGCCCTCGGCAACGGTCCCCACTATGAGGGGCGTGGCAAGGTCGAAGATTTCATCCGGAGTATAGGAATGCATGATGTTCAAGGCAGCCGCATAATCGCCGTAGAAAACATTGGTCAGCAAGGGGTAGATGCCCTCAATATCCCTTCGCCCCTGGGCCGTGAGGCGAATCAAGGCTGCATTCCAGGCCACGGTCTGATCTTCAACGTCCAGGGCCATCGCTTCCTCAATGGTAGCCCA
>CAZANJ010000241.1:0-5223 GCA_964486415.1 uncultured Anaerolineales bacterium | reverse complement strand
CCACAGAAAGCCTCTGGTGGCCTCTGGAGGGCCTTAGAACCGCTACGATTTCCCAGAGGGCTTAGTGGTTGCCTCAGTGTCCCTTCCGTGCTATACTTTAGGTGACCTCAAGTTGTGTCTACTCAACCTGTCTTGGGTATCTTGCCCAAAAATGGCTTGTTTTCATTTTTGACTATTGCTCAATCATCGAGATCATTCTTGTGATGAAGCTTGCATTCGCTCACCCGCACACTCGCCCCCTTATTCCTTCCCTCATTTTTCCCCTTTGCATTATCTTGGCCCTCTCGTTGGTCGGATGCGGAGCGCAACCGAGTGACGGGGGAAACGGTTCTGAAGCTGCTGGAGCTATAGAGAACAAAGGATCTGATACCCTGGTCAATTTGGCTTTGGCCTGGGCGGAGGAGTATATGAAACTGCATCCCGATGTGCGCATCTCCGTCACCGGCGGTGGATCAGGCACCGGTATCGCCGCGCTGATCAATGGCACTGTGGATATCGCCAACGCCTCGCGTCAGATGAAACCGGAGGAGGTAGATTCTGCAAAGGGAAATGGCATCACGCCGGTGGAGTTCGTCGTTGCCCGTGACGCCATCGCGGTTGTAGTTCACCCCTCCAATCCTGTGGACGGGCTCACACTACGGCAGATTTCCGACATCTACACGAGGAAGATCACTAACTGGCGCGAAGTTGGGGGCAAGGACCGGCCCATCGTGCTGCTCTCGCGCGAGTCGAATTCCGGCACCTACGTCTATTTTCTGGAGAACGTCATTCGGATGGGGGATAAAGACAGCGAACTGCTCTTTTCCCCTGACACGCTGCTGATGCCCTCGTCGGAAGGTATCAGCGCTGAAGTGCGGCAGAATCCCAATGCCATCGGCTATGATGGGCTGGGCTATGTCACGCCCGATCAAAAGATGATCGCTGTAAGCACTGACGCCGATGGTCCCTACGTCTTGCCCTCGGTCGAAACGGTGAATGATTATTCCTATCCCATCGCGCGGCCGCTCTATATGTACACCGCCGGTGAGCCTATCGGTCGGGTGAAGGCTTACCTGGAATGGGTGCGTGGCGAGGGTCAAGCGATCGTGCCACGGCTGGGATTTGTGCCACTGCGATAGTGTGCGACCTGAAACGGTTTGGAAGTGAGGGTGATAACTTCTTATGGATTTAGAGGAGACATCATTGGCTGAAAATGATTTGCAGGCTGATTCGCGGCGCTGGGGCGAGTTCGGAGTTGAAACCGTCGTCCGCGTGCTGGGATTTTCCGCCATTGGCTTTGTGGCATTGATCTTCTTCTTCCTGTTGCGGGAGGGCCTGCCGACTTTCTTCGAGGTGGCTCTGCCCAATCTCTTTGGCAAACGTTGGTATCCCACTTTTGATCTCTTCGGTGTGTTGCCTCTGCTTCTGGGTTCATTGCTGGTGACAGTGACGGCCATTATTATCGCCTTGCCGCTGGGGGTAGCGACAGCCGTTTTCGTGCGCGAGATAGCGCCAGACTGGGCGCGTGAGATTCTCAAGCCCATGATCGAGGTGCTGGCCGGTATCCCATCGGTCGTGCTGGGCTTCTTTGGGATGACGTTGGTGGCTCCCTTCATCCGCGAGACATTCGGCGTGCCGACAGGCCTGACCGCCTTTACGGGCTCTATACTCCTGGCCTACATGGCATTGCCCACCATAATCAGCGTGGCCGAGGACGCCCTGGATGCGGTGCCGAAGTCATACCGCGATGCTGCTTTGGCGATGGGGGCCACGAAATGGCAGACCATCTGGCGCGTGGTAGTGCCGGCCGCTCGCTCCGGCATCGTCACCGCCGTGATGCTGGGCTTGGGCCGCGCCATCGGCGAGACGATGGCGGTGATGATGGTGACCGGCAACGCTGCTCGCATGCCCGTCACGCTCAACTCATTATTTCGGCCTGTGCGCACAATGACGGCCACCGTCGCTGCCGAGATGGGAGAAGTGGCCCAGGGCAGTGTTCATTACCACTTGCTTTTCGGTATCGGCCTGATCCTTTTTGTGCTGACCTTTATCATCAATCTGACAGCCGCCATGACGATTTTCCAGAAGCGGCGGCGAGGAGGGCTGCGCTGATGGATCGCTATCGTGTGCAGCGAGTGGGCTTTTTACTGCTGGCGCTGATAACCGTGATCGTCGCGGCGCCGATTCTCTTTGTCATCGGCGCCATCGCTGTGCGGGGCATTGGAGCCTTCAGCTGGGAGTTTCTCACCTCGATGCCCCGCAATGGAATGAAGGCCGGTGGGATATTCCCGGCCATCGTGGGCACGCTACTTTTGACGCTGGGAACAGCCCTGGCCGCCATCCCGGTTGGAGTGGGCGGGGCGATCTACCTGTCCGAGTATGCCCGCGACACCTGGTTGACTCGTGCCATTCGTTTGGCCATTATCAACCTGGCCGGTGTCCCCTCGGTGGTATACGGCCTGTTTGGGTTGGGATTATTCGTCCTTTTTCTGCAATTCGGAACCTCGATCATAGCGGGTTCACTTACGCTGGCGATTATGACGCTGCCCATTATCATCAGCACGACCGAGGAGGCGCTGCGGGCTGTGCCGACTGAGTTCCGCACCGTCAGCGCCAGCTTGGGCGGTACGCGCTGGCAGGGCATCCGTCAGATTGTGCTGCCGCAGGCGCTGCCGGGAATCATCACCGGCGTTATCCTGGGCTTGCTGCGGGCGGCCGGCGAGACCGCTCCTATTCTTTTCACCGTGGCCGCTTTCTATTTGCCCCGACTGCCCCATTCGCCTTTCGATCAGACGATGGCCCTGCCGTATCATCTCTACGTCATCAGCACCCAGGTGCCGGGCATGTCCGAAGAAGTTCAGTATGGAACTGCGTTGGTGCTTTTGGCGCTGGTGCTTTCGATGAATGTGATTGCTACTTTGATCCGCAGCTATTACCGGCGGCGGCGGGAGTGGTAGGAGTCGAGATTTTATGTCAGAGCGTAGAGATACTCCCAAGATCAAGATTGAAGATGTCAGTTACTCCTATGGCGAGGAGCAGGTGCTGAAGGATATCACTTTGGATGTAGCTGCGAATACAGTGACTGTTTTCTTCGGCCCGGCCGGTGGGGGCAAGACCACGCTGTTGCGGCTGATCAACCGACTGAACGATCTGGTGGATGGGGCCCGGATGGCGGGACGCATTTTGTTGGATGGGCAGGACATCTATAGGCCCGGCGTGGATGTGCCAGAACTGCGGCGGCGAGTGGGTATGGTTTTCGCCCTGCCGCTGCCCTTGCCCGGCACCGTGCGCCAGAATGTCATCTATGGCCCGCGACTGGCCGGGGTGCGAGATCAAAACCGTCTGGATGAGATTACATTTCGCAGCCTCAAGCAGGCTGCGCTTTGGGATGAGGTCAAGGATCGCCTCGACGAATCGGCCATCGCCCTCTCTGGAGGTCAGCAGCAGCGGCTTTGCATCGCCCGCAGCTTGGCCCTGGAGCCGGATGTGCTGTTGCTCGACGAACCGACGTCAGGGCTAGATCCTCTTTCCACTAATAAAGTAGAGGCCACTCTGAACGAGTTGAAGAAGCAGTACACCATCATCATCGTCCCGCATAGCATCCAGCAAGCGGCGCGTGTGGCTGACAGTGCCGCTTTTTTCTTGATGGGAGAGTTGATAGAATATCGCCCCGGCAAGGATATTTTCGTCAATCCGCGCAAGAAACGCACCGAGGATTACATCACCGGTAGGTTTGGGTAGAGTTCTATAATGAAGATCAAGGTCAGAGACCTTTCATTTTATTACGGTGACAAGCAAGCGCTCATGGACATCTCGATGGATATTAGAGACCGTCAGATCACGGCCCTGATCGGTCCCTCTGGATGTGGCAAGTCGACCTTTCTTCGCTGCCTCAATCGCATGAACGATACTATTCCCAATACTTGGCTGGAGGGAGAGGTTTTGCTCGATGGGCAGGATTTGTACGCGCCAAACACCGATGTGGTCGATCTGCGCCGACGAGTGGGCATGGTATTCCAGCGTCCCAATCCTTTTCCTAAGTCGATCTATGACAACGTGGCCTTCGGCCCGCGCATTTTGAAAATGCATCAAGACCGGGATTTGGACGATGTCGTGGAGGAGAGCTTGCGAGGCGCGGCTTTGTGGGAGGATGTGAGGGATGATCTTTCACAGGATGCTTTGGGGCTTTCTTTGGGGGAGCAGCAGCGACTGTGTATCGCGCGTGCCATCGCTGTCGAGCCGGAAGTGATCTTGATGGATGAGCCTTGCTCTGCCCTGGACCCCATCGCCACACTGAAGGTGGAGGAGCTGATGCGACGATTGAAGGAAAATTACTCCATTGTCATCGTCACACACAACATGCAGCAGGCGGCGCGTGTCTCCGATTGGACTGGTTTCTTCTGGCTGGGGGAGCTGATCGAGTTTGGCGACACGGATGCTATCTTCACCAATCCCAGCCAGAAGCTGACGGAGGATTACATCACCGGTAGGGCGGGCTAGCGGCGCCGCCTATTCCGCCTCGTCCAGAAGCACGATCCAGCCCTCTTCCAGTCGCACTTTCCCTCGGCGTCGCAGGCGCACCAGAGCGCGGTTGATACTCTCTCGGCTGGTGCCAACCAGAGCGGCTAGTTCTCGTTGCGTCATCGGGGGCACGATGCGCACCCCATCCGCCACCGGCACTCCTGACCATTCGGCCAATTTGTGGAGTTTGCTCATCAGCCTTTCGGGCACCGGTAAAGACGCCAATTCCTCCGCTCCCTCCGTGGCGTAGCGCAGCCGGGCGCTCATAGCACGTAGCAGACACAGCGCTAGTTCAGGGGAGCGTCGCAGGCAGTGGATCAGAACATCGCGATGCAACTCCAGGGTCTGGGTCTCCTCCAGTGCCTCCACCGTCGCAGAGCGCGGTCGATTCTCGAAGAGGGCCATCTCACCCACAATCTCCCCCGGGCCGAGGATGCGCACTGCAAGCTCATTTCCGTCCTCTCCCGTCACCAGGATGCGCACCCTACCTTGTAGAACGATGTGACAATTGGACCCGCGTTCGCCTTGCCAGAAAATCACCTCCCCTTCCTGAAATCGGTGGAGGTGGGCTTCCTCGGCCAGTCTGCGCAGCACGGCGCTGTCGCGGCTCAGTCCTCTAAAGAGTGGTATAGAGTGCAGCAAGTCTACCCGTTCTGTTGTGTTGGTCTGCATAAGCTTATTGTATCCCCATGTGGGCCGTGCGTCAACGTAACTCATCATCGT
>CAZANJ010000240.1:0-5239 GCA_964486415.1 uncultured Anaerolineales bacterium | reverse complement strand
CCGATGCATCCAGCGGAGACACTGCTTAAGTCTTATCAACAATCCGGACAGACCGAAGCAGAAGTGTCTTCCAAATTGCTCGATCGAGTCAATCGAGCAACACTCCCAGAAGGGGCTACTGTGGAAATCGTTGAACATCGACCGCTCTACGACCGCTTCGAGATTTCTACACCTAAGAGCTTCGTTCTGCGCTTGTTCACGTTCAACTTTCCCGGATGGCACGCTTACATAGACGGCCCAGAGAGCTACGAGGAAGTGGAAATCGAAACTGCTGACCCTGAGGGATTCATCACATTATGGGTTCCCAAGGGCGAGCACGAGATAGTGGTGCGTTTCGAGGATACCTTGCCGCGCAAGGTTGGCTGGGGTGTGTCAATCATTGGACTGATCGCTTTACTCATTGCCTCAGTACGTTTTGCGGATTGTGAATCGAAAAATGACAAATGCGGGGCGTGGTTACCACCTGACCAGAAAGAAGTCAGCAAAAACACCCTATACTGGCTGGTCGGGGTGCTTGTGATGGTACTCGTGTTCAAGGAAGCATTCGCCGATCCGCAAGGATGGCTGCACTTGAACTCATCCCCGGGGCAAGCCACGGCCGCCCAGCACGAGGTTAAGGCTAACTTTGGCGGGGAGCTCGAGTTGCTGGGTTATGACTTGCCACAATCCACTGTGCGCTCTGGCAAGAGTTTCTCCATTGTTCTTTATTGGCACACCCTGGAGCCTTTGGAGAAAAACTACCAGGCTTTCGTGCACGTAGCGCGTCCACTACACGTTTTGTGGGGGCAAGAGGATCACTTGAATCCTGGGGGGCTACCCACGACGCGCTGGCCGATGACCAAATACATCTGGGATGAATATGACATCCAGGTGCTCCCTGGTACGCCGCCTGGAGAATATGCAATCAACGTCGGGCTATACTCGGCGTTTGAGGGCTACCGTTTGCAGCGCCGCAACTCGGATGGACAAGTTGTTGGAGATAGCTTGATCATCGACGGTATAGAGGTCAAACGTCCACTCCAGCAGCCGCGCTTGTCCGAGCTGGATATGACCGAGGAACTTCTGTTGGCATTCCCTGAGGGAGGCCTGACACTGTTGGGGTACAAAAAATCCCATTCCCAGACGACAAGCCAGGATGCCTGGGCCTTAACATTATTCTGGCGGGCGGATCAAGCTCATCTTTCAGCCCAGCGCCGCGAAGTTATGCTGATAGACGAGAAAGGAGAAATGGTAAACCGCTACCCCGGAGAAGTGCCGGTAGATGGAAATTATCCCTTCAAGGCCTGGCGATCCGGCGAGGTGGTGCGCGATCAACTCATCTTTCCCCCAACAGAGTTGTCTCCTGGAATATATCGCTTAGGCCTGACCGTGCATGCGGCTAAGCCTCTAGTATCTGAGAGTGGCATGAGGCAAGTGCCGCTAGGAACCGTAGAGTATATTCCTACGGAGTGAGCACACCTGTAAAAGTGGCCGATTAGAAGCCAGAAACCCGGTTTTTATAATAAACCGGGTTTCCGTTTTACAATGAGAAGTAGAACATCAATTACAGATGTGCTATTCCTTTGATTCCTTTGAGTGTTGCTCAATTGTACGTGTCATGATCTCCTGACGCTCAGAGAAATCCTGTTGTTCCTTTGTACGTGCTTCCTCTGGTTTTTCGTCTTGATCAGCATAGGCACGCTGAAGAGCCAACTCCATTGATGTTTGGCTAGTTTCTTCCTCTGCTTTTTCTTCTTCATCTTCATCAACAGTTTCTTCTGGCTCCTCTACAGTCTCTGGCTCCAGGCCCATCATAGTCAGATCGATGCGTCGTCTTCGCCGATCTACCTTCAAGATGCGGACATCGATCTCGGCCCCCACACTGACCAGCTCGGACGGATGTTCAACGTATTCAGTGGACATCTCTCGGACGTGTAGCAAGCCGGGACGCTCAGCGCCGATGTTAATAAAAGCACCATAGGACTCGATGCGCGTCACAGTTCCGGTGCAAAGTTGACCCTCCGTCAACTCACTCCACGTCACATCTGGGGGTTCGATCATTGTCAAACTAATGCGATGTTGCTCCGGATTCACATTAGTTACCCATACTGTCACCTCATCACCTGACTTGATGACATCATCGACGCGGCTGATGTTATTATCGGCCGCCAGCTGGGAGATATGCAGCAATCCTTTGTACTCCAGCCCTACGTCTATTACTGCTCCATGAAGCCGTGTCTCTTCGACTTTGCCTTGCAAGCGCGTCTTAGGCTCAAGATTGGCAATTGATTTATCTTGGTCAGATGCTGTTTTTGCCATGGCTTGTGTTTGTGCTTCTTCTGTCACTTCTATTCCTCCTGTCAAATAAAATTTAGGGATTTTGAGTGCAACACGCTATTATACCTTGGGCTACTTATGTGTCAAGTTGCTCTCCTTCTTGTCTTCGTATAGCACACCCTCGGTCTTACCAGGCTGCTCCGGGGAAGGTCACAATCCCGGCATGAATACCTATGCGCTTGTACATCTTGACGTTGTCATACGGTTCTCCCAAAATGCCATCGTGTATAGCCCAACTACGACCGCGAACGCTTGTCTCAGCTCCAGGCTGCCGGAATGGGGTGGAGCTATCGAGACGTCTGTGCAACAATCCACCTGGTGCAAACTCTTTGTGAATCCACTCCATGCGCCCCAATCCCATCGCGTAGGCAAAGCCGAGCCGTTCGAAGAGGATAGCATTGTGATAAGCCAAAGGTTGAATGTAGAAGGCATCATGGCTAAGTCGCGCGACAAAGCTTTCCAAAGCGGGAATCAAGCGACGGGTCAAGCGTAAGCCATGACGAACTTGCCCAGGGGCCAATCCGGCCTCCATCGCTCGTATTTCCTCTTCTACGTTTCGGGCTTGTGTGCCAAAGTAGGTTGGGGTGCCATCGGGCAGACGGTCGGTGTCGAAGCGCTCTGAGTGAGGGTCATTAACCATAAAAAGTATGATCTCAATCTGATTGCTAAGAGTGTCAGCCATCTGGAGATATAACACGGGATCTTTCGCGCCCCAGGCGTGGTATAAAAAAAGCTCCACTGAAGATGAACTCGTATGGAACTCGAAGAGTGAACGGCCTGCTTCATCCGCTAGAGTTTGGGGATCAATGTTGAAGCGGTAGAGAACTTTTGGGGGGACGAGGTGTCTATAAACTTGCTCAGTCTGATCATCAGGAAGGTTATTGACCTGGCTGATGGAATATAAATCCATCTCTTCCAAACGAGGCGGGGCCCGCCACGTTTTTTTCACCTGTACCGCTCCTTAACTGCTCGATTGATATCGCGCTGCATGTCCCGCTCGGCTATGGCGCGCCGTTTGTCATATTTGCGCTTCCCCCGTGCTAAGGCGATCTCCACCTTCGCCATGCCCCGGACAAGATAAATTTTAAGGGGGATGATGGTATAGCCACGCTTCTGGAGATCGGAGATGAGTCGGTCTATCTCATAGCGGTGGAGTAAGAGTTTGCGCGGCCGACGCGGCTTATGAGCATAATACTGCCCAGCTGGCTCATAAGACCCGATGTGCACGTCAAACAGCCACAGCTCACCGTTTTGGGGGCGTACATATCCATCGCGCAGATTGACGCGTCCCGCACGGATGGACTTAATCTCAGTCCCCTTCAAGACCAATCCAGCTTCGTACCGGTCTTCTATATGGTAGTCGTGAGTGGCCTTGCGATTGGTGGCAATAACCTTCATGTCTGATGATCTTGTCATTTTTGGAGTAGGTACTCAACCGCTCTTTCCAGCTGCGGATCGACATCCGGTTCTAGGTCCTCTTCCTCTGGCCAGGGCACCTCTATATCGGGCGTAAGGCCGTGGCCCTGGATGGGCTGATTATCAGGTGTGAACCATAGCGCAATGGTGACTCGCAACTCAGAACCATCGCTGAGGTTGAAGGGACGTTGTACAGATCCTTTTCCGAAAGTAGTCTCACCAATCAATATGGCTCTATCTTGGTCTTGTAACGCACCGGCCACGATCTCAGACGCGCTGGCGCTGCCTCTATCCACCAGTACAACCAAGGGTACCTCCTCCCCTATATCCCCAGAGTGAGCCTTAAACTCTTTTTCGTCACCATCGCTGAAACGCTCAATCGCAATTAGGTCATCCTCCAGATAGATATCGGCGACGTTGATAGCTTCATCGAGCCACCCGCCGGGATTCTGTCGCAGGTCGAACACGATGCCTTTAGGATCTTGTTCCAATAGTCTGGCCAACTCCTCCTCTAACCGATCGCTCGCTGTAGAACTAAACTCTCGCAGACTGAGATAGCCAATACCGTCGTCACGCATCTCCGACTCGACGATGGGGATCTCGAGACGTGCCCGCTTGACCGTGACTTCAAAAGCTTCATCTCCCTCACGCTCAATGAGCAGCTCCACTTCACTGCCAGCCGGGCCACGGATCAGGCCGATGGCTTCGTATAGCGTATAATTGAGAATAGAGATGCCATCCACCTCAATTATGCGATCATTGGCTCTCAGTCCAGCTTCTTCGGCCGGGCCTGCCTCAAACGTATCTACGATTCTGACCCCACCAGCTTCATGTAGATCCACAAACGCGCCGATGCCTTCAAACTCCCCAGTCGCATCCTCCTCCAAGACAGCCGCTACATCGGGTTCGATAAAGGCGGTGTAATCGTCTTCTACGGTGTTGAGCATACCCCGAATAGCAGCGTATGTGACCTCCTGCATATTCGGCAGTTCGCCGTAGAAGTGTCGCTGAACTAAATCCCAAGCCTCCCAGAAAATTTGGAAGCTCTCGGTTCCCTCCAATGGTGTAGGAATAGGCAATGGCGTGCGAGTAGGGTGGGTGGGCGTGGAACTGGCTCCTGAGGGCTGACATGTCGGTGGTATGGTTGAAACTGCACCTGTCGGCAATATGCCATTATCGACCAAGAGGTAAGCCGAGGCAAATCCAGCAACGAACGTCATTATGGAGATTATAAGTGCGATAAGACCTACAGTGATGAACTTCACTATAGTGGTAGAGTCTCTATCCATTTCTACTCCTTGTCCAGGTTTTGGCCTGGACACAATAGCACATGCTACAGGCTAAATAATATTTGGCGTCTCGTAATTCTAACACAAAGCAGTTGGTGGGCAAGTAAATATTTCTCTGGGAAATCGAAGCGGTTCTAAGACCCTCCAGAGGCCGCCAGAGGCGTTCTGTGGTATTGGGTGAGTCCATCAACCCCAAGGCGGCGGGTATGGAAACCCGC
>CAZANJ010000239.1:0-5244 GCA_964486415.1 uncultured Anaerolineales bacterium | reverse complement strand
CCATACCCGCCGATTTTTGAATCGCTTCGAAAACCCGAGCAACAGCTTCCGCTTTTTGCTTTTGGAAATGGGATGATATAATATGGTAGACAAGGCGAAGTCCCAATATCATTAGGGGGGAGGGAGTATGGAGAATAAACGATGGGTAATCCTGTTCATCCTACTGGTCGCCGTGCGGACCGTGGGCCACGTCCGGGCACAGACCGACTGCCCGTATGCCGAATTTCGCCTCGACACCGATCTGGAAGTGGACACCGAGGCGATCTGTGAGGCCGCCCAGCCCTGGGCCGAGGCCGGCTTCCGCGTTCTCATCCTACTGACAGACGAGCGCACTTCCAGCCAGGATGCCTGGTTCGCTTACCTCGACGAAGCGGAGGCCGATGCCGGACTCCGCGACTTGAGTCAGGCTGATGCCTTCGACACGAACGGCATCGCCTTCGAGGCCAGCACAGCCACCGATCAGCCATGGGGCCAAAGCGTGACCCTGGGCGAGCGGCTGTTCGACACCCCGCTGGATACGGATGTGGTCATCGGCCGGATCAAGGGCCAGATGCGCAACGACATCGCCGCTGGCGATCCCACCGAGGCTTTCGTCCAGGCGCTGAGTGGTTCCTATAAGGTCATCCAACCCATCCTTACTCCCACGCCGCAAGTGACCGAGATAGACCCATCCCCAGAGATGGAGCGTGCCCAGGCCGCGCCGACCGATCAGCCGGAGCAAGCCCAGGCCGCTCGGCCAATCTTCGCTTCCCTCCGGAAACTGGTAGTGCTTGCGCCGATCGTGATGCTGGGCGTCATATGCGCGGGTGGCATGGGATTCGGCGGGTACAAATTGGTCACTTGGCTCATTCGGCGAAGGAGGCTAAAAAGCCACCTCGACGCACTGCGTTCTCGCACCTCCAACTTGCTGAACTCCTGCGAGCCGCTGCTGCGGGGCGATTCGCCACAGGATACGGTGCTCTATCAGCTCTTCAGCGCCTACGGCGGGGAGCAAGATGCCGATCTGCGGAAGGATGTGCGCGAATGGCTACGGCGCAGTCGGGGCGCGCTGGACGATGCCTTCGACCTGCGCAAGAAGCTGATCGATCCAGAGGTGCAAAAGTCGCGCTCCATCGAACAACAGGTCCAGGACTGGGAGATGCTTTACGTGACCTTCGCGGGCAACAGCGAGCGCATTCTATCCCTGACCGATGCCCAACTGCGCACGCTGCTCGACCCCATTTTGGTGCTGGATCGCGAGAAGGCCGACGTGAAGCTGACTGAGCAACTGGATGGCATCCGGCGCGAGTTGGGCGGTGACCTGCCGCTCAAGGTGGAGCTGATGATGGTCGATCCGGCCGACACCGACGCCGAGGGCATTCTCGGATACCTCGACCAGGTCAAGGCCGCCATAGCCTACGCCCGCGACGCGCGGGAAGAAGCTCCTCGGAAACTGAAGGAGGCCCAGAAGCGGCGGCAAGCGGCGGAGGAGAATCTCCCCGACCCTTTTGAGATGACGGACGAGGAGTTCTTCGTGGATTGGGATGAGCGTTTGGCGAAGGCTCAATTGGCCCTGGAAAAGAAGAAGTTCGTCGATGCGTTGGAGCAAGCCGATGATGTCGTGCGCGATCTTGAGACAATCGAGCGTTTTTTGGAGGCGCTGAGCCAGCACCGCGAGCGCCGGACGCAGATCGATTCCATCACCGCGCAGGGTTATCGGCCCGCCACGCTGGAAGCTGACCTGGCGGAGGTGGAGCAGGACACCGAGACGGTCGCCCAGGCGGTCGCCGCTGGTGATTATGATAAGGCCACGGTCTGGATCGATGAGCTTGAGGCCGATAGCAAACATGCCCTGAGCGGCGCGGAGGAATGGCGAGCGCTGCACGAGCAGAACGGGGCCAAGCTGGAGGCTCTCGGCGAGAAGCTTGATCAGGTGGCGGAGTATTTGAAGGCAGAGGCGGAACCCGCGTGGGAGAAGCTGCGCGATTATCCGGAGGGCAATTGGAGCGACGTTGGCGCTGGTATGGAGGAGGCCAAGAAGACGCTCCCGCGCGTGCGCGAGCAGATGGGGCAGATCGAGCGTTTGAACGACCTGGAGGAGCAGAAGCTGATCGAAGCCGAGGATGCGCTGGCCCAGGCCGAGGGTGATCTGGCCGATTCCAAGCTCCAGCTACAGGCCATCGTCAATCGTCTGGCGGAGGTGCAAGCTGCCGAGAAGGAGATCGAGGAGGGGCTGCGCCAGGCCGAGGCGGATTTCGAGAAGGCCAAGACACTTCGCGACGAGGAGGATGTCAAGATCAGCGCCGAGGTGGATCAGCAGATCGAGGAGGCTCGCGAGCGATTGAGCGAGGGGCAGAAGCTGGCCCAGGCCCGCAACTTCGTCGCGGCCATAGCTGCGCAAGCGGCCGCGCGGAAGTTGGCGACAGCGGCCTACAAATCGGCCAGCGAGCAGGTGGAGGAGATCAACGCTTTGCAAGAGGAAGTGGAGCAGGCGGCCCAGAAAGCGCGTTCCCGCGTCGAACGCGGCCGGACCGAACTGGGCGAGTTGCTGGCAGCCGCCAGATCGAAGAACACGGACGATCTCGTCGCGGAAGCCTCGGATGTGCTCTCCAAGGCGGAAAAAGCGCTTACCTCCTCCGCCAGTTTAGAGGATCGAGCGCTGGCGAAAGCACTGCGTAGCGCCGTCGATGCCTACCAGGAGACGAATCAGCAGGCTAACCAGGCGTTAAACCGGATCAGGAATGACCGCCGCGCATATGATGATCGTCTGAAAGCGGCGCAGAACGCCTGGAATAGCGCGCAACGGGATATACAACGAGCCGAGGCGGCCGTGCGTGACCGGGATGCTCACCGTGCCGGGCGGCATGCGCTGAATCGCGCCCAAGATGCTTTACCCTCATCGCGGCCAACGCAGGGGATGGCCCCCAGTACCCTTGAGCGCATTCGCCAGCAAGCGCAAAAGGCTGAACGTTACGCCGATCAGGCGCGAAGCCAGGCGCGGCGTGAGATTCGGAAAGCCGAGCAGAAACGGGCGAGAAGAGAGAGGCAAGCGAGGCTGGAGAGCAAACGGTATTCCAGTTCCAGTTCATCCCGGCGGCGCTCCAGTTCCAGCTCATCAAGGCGGCGCAGGACGAGCAGATCATCGAGCCGGAGGAGTTCCACCGGCCGCAGTCGACGCAGGTAGAAGGATAAAACATGTCCCAAAAGATAAAATGGATCATCATCGTGATGGTCTGCTTCGCCCCAGTATGTGGAGGCTTTGTGCCCTCGGTTCTCTTTGCAGAAAAGGCTATGGCGGTGGATAGCACATTGCCCCTGATCTCCACTCCTACACCTACAGCGGAAGTGGTCGTGCTGAAAAGCTCCACGTTCGCCCCCTACGAGGGCTCGAAGAGCCTCTACATCATCGGGGAGGTGCGGAACGATACCAACCTGAACGTGCAGTTTGTGCAGATCACCGCGACGCTTTATGATGCCTCCGGCGAAGCGGTGCAGGCGAAGTATTCCTACACCCAGATCGATCAGCTCAGCCCCGGCGATGTCTCGCCGTTCCTCATCATATTCTCTAATCCTGTGGAGTGGAGTTCCTACGATCTGAACGTGGAGTGGAACGCGACACCTCGACAGCGCCCCCCGCTCAAAGTGTTGAGCAGCGAACTATATTTTGACGACTTCGGCGCCGCCCACGTGAGGGGCAAAGCGCGGAATCCATCCGGCGAGACCCGCAAGTACATCAATGCGGTCGTGACGCTGTACGGCCCAGATGGGGAGGTCATCGGCGTCGGCAACGGCTATACTGCCCCCAACAAGTTGGACCCCAACCAGGTCACCCTCTTTGACGTGAGGGTCTCCTTCTGGAAGTACAAACCGGATATGAGCCGGGTCGAAAAATATCGCATCCAGGTGCAGGGCTCCGCGCTCGCCGATGCCCTTCAGCCATCCGAAGCCGAGCCTATCGCCTCCCCATCTTTCTACTCTTCAACTCCTACGCCCGATACCGATACGCCTACTCCTTTATCCCTTTTCCGTTGGGAATGGGTATGCTACGGGTTGCTGGGCGTGGGCGCTTTGGGAGGTGTTGTCATTTTTGCGGTTCGGGCTATCTATCGCGCCAGGCTGAAAGGCCATCTGAAAGATCTGCGGTCCATCTCCTCCCGGCTGTTGAACGCCTGTGAGCCGCTGCTGCGAGGTGACGCGCCGGAAGAGACGGTGCTCTATCAGCTCTATAGAAGCTATGGAGGCGAGGAAGATGCGCGGCTGCGCGAGGATGTGCTCAGATGGCTGCGTCGCAGTCGAGACGCGCTGGGCGATGCCTTCGAGATCCGCAAGAAATTGATCGCGCCCACGATCCAGAAGGAGCGCACGCGCAGGCAACAGGTGCACGATTGGGAGATGCTCTACGCGACCCTGGTGGGAAACGAGGAGCGCATTTTGTCCTTGACCGAGAGCGAACTGCGCACACTGCTCGATCCGATGGTGATGGGGCGCAATATGGAGGGCGAAGGGTTGGGCGAGCAACTGGAGCCCATTCGGCGCGAGTTGAGCGGCGGGCCGCCACTCAGGCTAGAATGGATGATGATCGATCCCAACGAGATTGAACCGCAGGGCGTCCTGGGATACATCGGCAAGATCAAGAATGAAATCGCCCGACTGCGGGATGCTGTATGAAAAACTATCCTTGACGCAAAGGAGTAGGCGTGTTATAATGTACGGGCATCGTTAGTAACCTCGCCAGAAATGAGCGGCATTGGGCGGAAGCAACGAGGAGGCTAAAGTCTTAACATGCTACTTTTCGACGTTTCTGCTCTTCTCAAGGCTCAAATTGGACAGTCGCTCACCCTCAACCTGGACACAGGGCCTCGAAAACTGGAAGACCTGGAGGTAGAATCACTCCAGGTCTTTATCCGAGTGATTCGTGTGCAGAAAGCTGTGTTCGTCGAAGGCACTGTTGAAGCTCGGTTGAGTTTGGAGTGTGTCCGCTGTCTGGAACCCCTCTTTTACCCCCTTGTCTTAGAACTGGGAGAGAGTTTCCGGCTTCCGAAAGCTGACCCTGAACCGGATAAGCCTTATGCGGTTCGCAGCGATGGCAAGCTGGACTTGGCCCCACTCATACGCGAGCAAATCTGGCTTGACATCCCCATGAAGCCTCTCTGTGACCCAAATTGCAAGGGATTGTGTCCCCATTGCGGCATTAACCTCAATCGCGAATCGTGCACGTGTGAGGATGAGAAAATCGACCCGCGCCTGGAAGCATTGAAGGAGTTA